>NZ_JBSIUV010000001.1:0-154281 GCF_053654515.1 Helicobacter sp. T3_23-1059
CTCGTATTATAGGCAAAAGATCATCTGCAGAGCAATGCTTTACAATTTGAGTATCAACACAATTATTTCGTTTTAACATACCTTTTGCTTGCAGTTGTAAGCAAAATAAAGCAAAAACACAGGCTTTTTCTTACCTGCCACACACCATCTTTTTCCTCTCACTCTTTTAGCACCCAAAATCCATATTAAAAGGTTGCTTTCATCAACTTCAATTTCACCATTTAATTTGGATTTTTTCTCACATTCTTTTGCGATTAAAATGCGGATTTGATTGATGATTTTATTGACACTTTGACGAGAAATGTTGCTTAATTTTGCAATTTTAATAGCTCCAATATCAAGACTTCTTGCAAAGCTACGAGTGTAAGCGAAGTAGAAATATATTTAATAATCTCTCTTGTTTTTGCCTCTGAAATTCTTGAACGAATGATATACTTGTTTTTCATCGCTGACATCATAACTTAAGACTCCTTTGTTTGAGATTAAGTTGGATTGAGCCAATACAATAGAAAATTACATAAAATTTGGTGCAAATAATTTTGGCAATTTATCTGCGGACAATAAACGCAATCAAAACTTCGATTAAAACCAATCAAAAAAGACAAAGAGGCATTAGAATTTGTAATGAATGATAAGTGGAATGAGTTTAATGGCAAATCAAAAATCATAGATAATTATCAATTTTTTTTAAGAGAAGTGGAGCGATTAACTAAAGAGGGGATTTTGCCCGAGCAAATTTGCGCTGCTTTTAATTATTTGAATGTGGTAGCTATAGAGCTAGAGTCAGATAAAGGCGATGATGACCCACAAGCTGTGTTTGAGAGCATAAATGCTACGGGATTGCATTTGGAGGGCGTTGATTTAATACGCAATTTTTTGATGATGAATCAAAATTCTAGCAATCAAGAAAAAGCTGTTTGATAACTATTGGGCAAAGATTGAAAATATGCTAGAAGAAGAAAAAATCATATCAGATTTTGTTGAAGTGTATTTGAGGCTTTATTTTGAGCGCGCACCACTAAAAGAGAGCGGTAAGGTGTATGAATATTTTAAACTACTTGCAAATAGAGAGGCAATGGGCAATAAAATCGGCTTTCATAAAGATAAAGAAGCCTTGATGAGCGACCTTGTCAAATATGCCAAAATCTACAAAATAATAATCGATGAGCAAGGTGGATATTTATTGCACGACCCATATCAAAACGCAAAAGAAAAAAGCAAGATTCTTTCAAAAATCGCATTTATGCGCAAGCTGGATTTAGCCGTTGCATATCCATTTGTAATGAGGCTCATTGATGATTTTCAAAATAGCAAATTAGATTTTGTAAATTTGTATGAAATGCTAAATGTGGTTACAAGCTATATTGTGCGTAGGAGAATTTGCGGTGTGGATAAAAGCACAAATTATACTCTAGAGGAGTTATATCGTAGGCTAAGTGAGACTTTTTCGCAGGATTTAAAAAACAAAGAACAAGATTTTGTCCAAACTTATTTTTTAAGCGCGGAATTATTGAAGCAGAATTTAGGGGCTAGAAATGATAAAAATCTATTCCCAAATAATGAATTTTTAAAAACGCGTTTTTTACAATGTAACGCATATAAAAAAGTGTTTTTGATTATATTTTTGGAAATAGAAAAACTAACAAACAAAGAAGCACCTAATGAGTGTGATTTGACACTAGAGCATTTTTATCCAAAATCGCCCACAAAACATTGGAGAGAGCTAGTAGGCGAGGAGGCAAATGAGATAGAAAAAGACTATATCCACACTTTTGGGAATCTAACTCTTATCAATAAAAAAACAAACTCTAAAATGGGTAATAAAAAGTTTGAGGACAAAATCCGCATATTAGAGGAAGATAGTGGGCTGCATATCAATAGGCAATTTAATAGCTTTGACTCGTGGGGGATAAAAGAGATTTTAGAGCGTGCGGAGTGGCTATATGAGAGGTTTATACAACTAGAATCTTTTAAAGACTTAGACGCCTCATATCGAAGCCTTGCAAAAGAGGTTATCACGCTTAATTCAGATTGGAATTTTTTGCAACCTTTTGGGATAACTTTCCCTGATGAGAGTAGTAAAAAAATTTCAAGCATAAGGGAGATTGCACACTGCGTGATTGAGTGGATACTTGCAAATTATGCAAGCGAATTTGTGGAATTTATCTCAAGGGATTGTCCAAAATGTATTTCTGCTGAAGCAAAGGATTTTGCAGAGAGTGCAAATATAGTGGAGTATAATTTTGGAGATTTTATGTTTTATTCGCACGCAAGTGGGATAGGCATACAAGCAAATATCCAAAAAATAGTCGAGGGTGTAGGGCTAGATTTAGATGATTTTGAGATTGATGGGATATATCGCAGATGACAAAACTTTGGTTTAAGTTGTCTTAAATCGCACAAATCGCAAAAAGGATAAAAATGATTAAAAAAATGCAACTATATCTAGGATTTTTTATGCAGAATGCTTTATAGATAATCTAAAAAATAGCACTATGATATTTTCCAATAGATTTTAGTTTTTTGAAATGCAAAAAATCTGTTTATGGTTTTGAAAAAGAAGTAAGGTTTATTTTAGATTTTCGACATAAAAAAACAAAACTAAAATTAGCCCCCCAAATATCCGCGCTTACATTTTTTGCAACTAAAACACATATCCGCTTGTGATTCCAAAGAAATTATGCCCGCTGTTTGGGAGGCTTAAAGTGCCATTGCTAAAATGTTTGACAAAGATTTCAATGCTAAAATGTTGCCACAGATAACCCACAAATACGCGCTCCCCAAATGTGAAATTTGAGCCTACGCGTGATTCGCCTTTGTTTTTGATATATGCGCCGATGCCAAGCCCTGTGTAAAGATTGCCATTTTTACTTACAAAAAGCGGGAGCAAAATATCCTCGCTAATCCCTGCAAATGCAAGATTTAGCGCATTTAAACTTGTTTTATCAAAGCCATTTCCAAAGCCAAAAAATCCGCCTAATTCGAGATTTAGTCGCCCGTGAATGCGAAAAAAGCGATTTGGTTGAGAGTAGATAAATTCGACTTGATAGAGATTTTCAAAGCCCTTGCTTCGCACACTTGCGCCAAACTCTAACCGAATCGCATTTTGTTTGTCGCCAAATGCTGGATTTGTGGCAAAAAATTGCGCTAATGTTTTTTGTGGTGTAGAATCTAAACTTGCCAAACTTGCTGTTGAATCTAATTTAGATTCTGCGGAATGCGCTAGATTGTGAGGGGGGGGGATAATAGAATCTTTTGTGCTATCTATGATATTTTGCGTGGATTTTTTGCTAGATTCTGCGATTTGTAGATTAGATTCTAGTGTAGATTTTGGTATAGATTGTGCGCTTAGCGTGCTTATAAAAAATGGTGCAAAAATCGTTCTAATGAGTGTTTGCCACCCTTTGTGCTTTTTTGCGGATAATAAAAAATAAAATAAGCGAGATTTTGCGCACAAAAGGGAGCGTAAGGAATATGTCTGCATAGGTTGCCTTTGCTGTGAAATCAAAAAATTTAATGCTAAAAAATGCTAAATCCAAAGAATTATTCTTTGTAAAAACTTTGCAAAAATGTTTTGTGAATCGTGCAAAAAAAATGAAATTGTAGCAAAAATTTGAGTAATTTTGCGTGAATCATAAGTGTTTAAATCTAACTTAAGTGAATTGTTTTTTAGCTTTTTTGCCAAGATTTTATGCAAAATTTGCTTTTGCAATTTTTTGCATTATGTATAGATTCCATTTTTTTTTAAGTGAGGTATAAAAACTCTTTTTTGATTATTTTTTTTGCAAGCAACTTCAAAATATTTTTTTCATTTCTTAGAAATTATTGTATATATCACAACCTGCTTGATTCCCTAAATCACAGGCTTTGTCAAAATATGATTTTGCACTTTGAATATCTTGTCTCACACCATCGCCATAGCGTAACAAAATCCCAACTTTATTGCACGCATATTGAGAATCATCTAGTCCTATCTCACAAGCCTTTTTAGAATAATCAAAAGCTTTTTTGTGATTTTGCTCTACACCTTTGCCCGCACCAAAAATACCTATTCCTTTAAGATAAATTTCATCTAATATACTGCAAGCAAAGACTTGCCATTCTTTGTTTTTGGTTTGGTTGCATTTTGTATCTAATATTGCAAGAGCCTCCATATTACCGCCACGATAATGCAAATATTCAAAATAGTTGTATGGATTCTCATTTCCTAAGCTAATGGATTTTTTACAATATTCCATTGCTTGATTATACTCACCCGCTTGTGCTTAGACAATCCCTACGGAATTGCACGATTTAGGACACCAGCCATCAATCCCTATACTTTGGCAGGACTCTACACATTCTTGCAGGCTAGAGATGTTGCTGCTTGTGATGAGTGTTTGGCATACTTCTTTATTTGCATTTTCTACGCACTCGTGTGTAAGTTTAGAGTCATTTGCATAGCTTAGACTTGCTAACATTGTGCTTAGTAGCATTATGGTAAGTATTTTTGATATATTCATTGTCTATCCTTTTTGTTTGAATTTTTTAATCGCAAAGATAAAATGAAGCCCCTCTACGTAAAACTTTTCCAGCACTTGTGGTGGTAGTGATTGTGCCTGTTTGGGCTCTGCCCATTCCACCTTGAGCGGCGACTTTAGTATCTGCACCACTTATGGTTGTTGTAGTTGGGTCGGTATGCTCAATATAAGTGATATAGTAGTTTGCACCCACTTTTTGTGCGAGCCTTTCAGGGTCTTTTACATCATCTGTTTTGAAATATTCATATTCATCGTGCGAAATCCCATACGCATCGATACTTGTGCTAGATTTATATGTAAATCCATCTTCCCCTATAAAATGGCTTTGTCCTATGAGAATACAACCATAAAAATTTACAAGTTCAGAGTGAAATTTCTCCGCTAGATTTCTGCTTAAGCCCGATTTTGCAATTATTTCTTTAGGAAAATCCCCTTTAGATTTTAAGGCTTTGACTTCTTGTTCTTTCATAGCGGGAGTATAAAACTTATTGTATAAATTAAGGTGATGAGGTCTCTCATAAGTAGTATAACAACCACACAACATAATACCCGCTAATAGCACTCCACAATACAGACTTGATTTTTTTATAAGTTGTCGTTTCATTTTTGCTCCTTATTGGCTAATATTTGAGAGTTAAACTTTTTATATTGCTCTATGGCACTATGGCAGTCGCTAATAAAACTTGATTTGTCTTCAAAAAATCTTTTACCATACTCAAAGATTTTGTCTATATCCTCATTTGCACCATAAAAGCAAAATAAATCAAAATCTTTTGTATTGGATTTTTCAGTTATTTTTTTGCTAAATCTCTCAAGGTTAGAAATATAGCTACTTACGGAGTGTTCTTTATCTTTAGTATTTTTACGAAACTCTATCCCATCAGCACTACGCAAAAATTCCTTAAAAGATTCTTTTTGGTTTTCTACTTTTTCGTAGTCAATGGTATGTGGTATCAGTATATCAATACTCGCGTTGTGCTTTGCCATTGCGATTTTTCATTTGTTTTTGGGTAACGCAAAATCGCAATTCCACCCCCCCCACAACTTAAAGTTTGCTTAAAAATCAGTAATTAAAAATCAAAAAATATGTCTTGGCAAGGTTTTAAAATTAGTATTAAGGCTTGTTAAGTTTTTGTAAGATTTGAGAGAGATTTTGCGGAGTTTTAATTTTTGTGCGTGTTTGATTGTGGATTTTGCAATGCGCTACAAAGCGCGCTAACAAGCGCATTGAGATTGTGCCTTGTAACCGCAGAAATGGGCAAAATAAACGCAGGTTTGGCAAAATCTGCATTAGTAAAATCCGCGTTGCTAAAAGCTAGCCCAAAATTGTTCGCGCTAGATTTTGTGTTTTGCGCTTGCTTTTGCGACTTATTTTGCGGATTTTGTGTTTCATTTCGCGCTAGATTTTGTGGGTTTGGCAGAGCGTCAATTTTGCTAAGCACGATTCCATAGGGGCGCGTGGCGAGCGTGCTTGAGTAGGATTCTAGCTCGCGCCTTAAGTTTGCAAACTGCGCCTCCACGCTTAATCCTCCATCAAATTCCGCCCGTGTGCAATCAAGCACAAAAAGCAAAAATTTCGTGCGCTCAATGTGTCGCAAAAACTGCAAGCCCAGCCCCTTGCCCTCGCTCGCCCCATCGATAATACCCGGAATGTCAGCCATTACAAAAGAATCTAACTCTGTCGCGTTGTCTTTTTTCTCGCGTTGTCTTTGTGGCAAAAATTGTGGATTGCTTCTGGCGTTTCGCTCTATAGACTTTAGTGTCTTATCCACGCTCACGCCCTCGCAAAACCCCAATTTTTCCTCACAAATACTTCCGCGACTTGCGTTGAAATCTACTCTATTTGCGTGTGGTGTGAAATCCGTATCTACAAAATCTACGCTCCTACGCGAACATTCAAAAAATTCACCAACCTCCACCACGCCCAAATGTGGCGTAATCGTGGTAAATTCATAATTTGCCACTTCGGGTTTAGCGTTTGAAAGCACCGATATGAGCGTAGATTTACCGACATTTGGGTAGCCCACCAGCCCCACATCAGCGATAAGTTTTAGTTCTAGCTTTATGTGGCGTGATTGCCCTGCTATGCCTTTTTGAGCGTAGGTTGGGGCTTGGTTTGTCGCGGTTTTAAAATGTGCATTGCCTAAGCCTCCTTTGCCACCTTTGAGCGCGACAAATTGCGCGTTTTCGCCTTTAGTCGCATTGCTAAAATCCTTGTCAAAATCACACAAAACCTCCCCGCTCTCAAAATCGCTAATCTGCGTGCCAAGCGGGACTTTGATGATACAATGCGCCCCACTTTTTCCCGCGCACCGCTTAGGCTTGCCAGCCTCACCATTGTGTGCTTTATGGTGCTTTTTACCTCGAAAGTTTGCCAGCGTATGGGCGTTATTATCCACTTCAAAGATGACATTACCACCCCTGCCACCATCGCCACCATCAGGTCCGCCTTGTATGACAAATTTTTCGCGCCGAAAGCTCACGCACCCAGCCCCGCCATTGCCCGAAGTGATAAAAATATCTACGCTATCAACAAACATTTAAAATCCTGTGCCGTGATAAAGATTTTGCATTGTGCTTTTTGATTTTGCTCGTTTTTTCGCTTGCTTGCGCGTCTAGATTCTAAAATCTATTGTTGCAAAATCGCTTGAAATTTTTGTTGGAAGATTGGGAGGTGCTTTTGGAGGATTTGTATCATTAGCGGGGTTAAGTCTTCATTTACCGTTGCGACTTGCATTTTGGCGAGCTTACGCCCAAGCGGTGTTTGGTAAAATTTGATAAGCTCTTCTAAGTCGCTAAGAGAGAGATATTTTTTGTAAATGTTTGGGAGGACGGCGAGCATATCATTATATGCGCCACTCATATATTCGTTGTAGGCTTGGGCGATTTGGGTTTTTTGTGCCTTGCTAAGTTTGTTGCCATACTCCGCATAGAGCGCGTTTAGGGCTTGTTTGTCGTTAAGCATTTGGTTTAGCGCGGCATTAGCCTGCGAGACATTGAGAAATCGCATTAGCGCGTCTTGGTATTCATCGGCTACAAGCGCGTTTGCGCTAAGCCCCGCAAACAACACAGCACATACAAATGCGCGAAAGAGACAAATAACACTTAAGATTTTACGCTTTTTCATTATGCGTTGGCGCGAGTTTTACGCCTTTGTCGCTTTTGCGCTTGATTTTGCCACACTCTTTGTCGCTGGCTTTTTGGCTGGAGTGGCTTTTGTGCCTTGTGCTGTCTTGGTGGTCTGCGTGCTTTGGGCTAGCTTTGCTTGGCTTTGGGCTATCACAGAGACTTTTTTGCGAAGTTTTGATTTTTGGCTAAATTTCACCACGCCATCAATAAGCGCGAAAATCGTATGGTCTTTGCCAATGCCGACATTATCGCCTGCGTGGATTTTTGTCCCTCGTTGGCGGACTATGATATTGCCCGCTCGCACAAATTGTGAGCCAAATTTCTTAATCCCTAGTCGGCGTCCTGCTGAGTCGCGGTTGTTTTGGGTGCTGCCTTGTCCTTTTTTGTGTGCCATTTTTGCTCCTTATGTTATAGTTTTGGTTGCTTGCGCTTGACTTTGCGCGATAAATCGCAGATTCTGCGCGTAGAGCTTCGGTTATATACGCTCTAGTATGTGCCCTCGCTCTACGCTTGAAAGCTACGATTTCTCATCGCAAATCCTTCGCGCACTTGCATTTGCTTTGACAAAAATTCGTTTGTCTTATTTATCTTTTTTGTGTGCTTTGGTTGCACTTTTTGCATTTGTGCTTTTAAAATTTAAATCCCACAAATGCACCACTTCATAGAATCTAAGGATTTTATCCCGCGATTGCTACGATTCTCACTCGCGTAAAATCTCGCCGAAATCCGCGCTTTGTCTTGCTGTCTTTGCGTCTGCGCTTCTTAAAGGCGATGATTTTCTTGCCTCTGCCCTCGTTTATGACTTCTGCTTGCACTTTCGCGCCCTTTAGCAAAGGCGTGCCAATGCTTAGCTCCTTGCCATTATGCAGGGCTAGCACTTCGTCAAATTCTAGCTTGTCTTTTGGCTCTTTGCCAAGTTTGTCAAGTAGCAAAATATCGCCCTGCGCGACTTTATACTGCTTGCCACCATTTTTAAATATCGCATAATTTTCGCTCATCGCGTATCCTTAAATTTGAAATAAAAAAACGCACATTTTACCTCAAAAATATTTAATTTAAGCTTTATTTAATCAAAAATTATGTGTATTTATTTGCATTTTGATTTTACTAGATTTTGATAAGGGCTATGTTTTTGCTAGGTTTTATTAAAAATTTTTGCAAAAATTTCACAAAAACCCTTGACTTAGAGTTGCTATCAGGTTTTATAATTGCGTTTTTAGATTTCTACACAACTTAGAATCTAAAAAAATATTTAAATTTTTAAAGGAGCAACAATGTTATTAGAATCTAATCTCACCGAAGCAAAAGAAGGCAAGCGCATAAGCGCAAAAGGTTTCGCTGTAGCGCATAAAAGCGATAGTTTTAAACCCTTTGATTTCTCGCGCCACGCGCTAGGGCAGGGCGATATTTTGATAGAGATTCTCTATGCGGGAATCTGCCACAGCGACATACACTCCGCACGAAGCGAGTGGAGAGAGGGGATTTATCCAATGGTGCCAGGGCACGAAATCGCAGGGCGCGTGGTTGCCGTAGGGCGCGGGGTGCAAAAATTCAAAGTCGGCGATTACGCAGGGGTAGGCTGTATGGTAAATGCGTGCGGAGAATGCGAAGCGTGCAAGCAATCCCAAGAGCAGTTTTGTATGAGCGGTGCGGTTTTTACTTATGATTGTATCGATAGATTCCACGACAATGCGCCTACTTTTGGCGGATATAGCAATAATATCGTAGTAAGCGAGGATTTCGCCGTTACCGTGCCAAAAGACGCGCCGCTAGATAAAGTCGCGCCATTGCTTTGCGCGGGGATTACGACTTATTCGCCACTGAAATTTAGCAAAGTAAGCAAGGGCAAAAAAGTCGGCGTAGCTGGATTTGGCGGACTTGGCGTGATGGCGTTAAAATACGCGATTGAAATGGGCGCGGAAGTAAGCGTCTTTGCACGAAACAAAAATAAAGAGCAAGACGCGCTAAAAATGGGCGCAAAGGCACTCTACACGACTGACAATCTCGCGCAAGTCAAAGAGCGATTTGACTTAATCATCTCTACGATTCCTACAAAATACGAGCCTATGGAATATGTGAATCTTTTGGCGTATGGCGGGGAATTTTGCGTGGTGGGGCTACCGCCAAGTGAGGTAATGCCAAACATTAGCCTCTCTTCGCTTGTCTTTGCGGGGCATAAGCGCGTGTATGGCTCAGTAATCGGCGGAATGAAAGAAACGCAAGAAATGCTAGATTTTAGCCTAAAGCACGGCATTTACCCCGAGACTGAAATCATTAACGCGAGTGAAAGCGCAATCGATGAGGCGTATGAGAAACTTACCACAGGAAAGGCTAGTTTTAGGTATGTGATTGATATGGGGACATTGAAATAAAGTCGCTAGTGGGGCAATTTGTATTTGGGTATGCAATTTCGCAGATTTTGGGATTTTCGGGGTGTCGCAGACCCAAAGTCTAGTCTCCACCCCAAAAATCCCAAAAAACTACAAAAGCCACACCGCAACTACTTCGATTGTGATTCGCGCTTCGCACGAATTTAAAAAAACCCACAAAATCACGCTCTACGCCGTCATTGCGAGGCGAATCGCAGATTCGCGCAAAGCAATCTACAAATCAAAAGCGAATCGCCACCATTTCGTCATTGCGAGGGCTTTTTACAAAAGCCCGAAGCAATCCACGCTTTTATCATCATACTGAGCGAAAAGCATATCTTGTAGCGAAGTATCCAAAACGCGCTAATCCAAAAAACAAAACGCCGTGTGATTTGGATTATTCGCTACACTCACTGCGTTCGTTCCACTCGCAATGACAAAATGTTAAACTTTTGTTATTGCGAGAATCTGCGTAGCAGATTCGTGGCAATCAAAATCACACAAACGCCACAAATCATTTTAGATTCACACAAATTCTATAAATTTTTGATATAACTACATTTTTATTTCCTAAAAAGGACACGCAATGTTTGAATACGCATTTTTTCTAACCAAACGAATGGTTTTGCAATTTTTATGCAATTTCATTCCATTTGGCAAAACTCGCAGAAAAGCTAGAAACGCGGTGTTTGATAAATATTGTGGTGATAGAATCATCACGCTTAATAAAATCGATTCGCATTTACCACACGAAGTTTTGGCGCAAATCAACGCACACACTAACGAATATTTCATCACTAAAAACCGCGCTATTCCTAATAAATGCCGACAAACGAGAGAGAGAGAGAGAGAGGAATCTACTAGATAAAATCCACAGCGATAAAAATAACGCACAAGATTCGCTCCGCACAAACTCCGCTTACTGCACAAATCTAGCTAAAAATCCACACAAGATTTTAGCCCAAAAGACGCATTTTGGCTACTTTGATTTTGATAAAAAAGCGCAAAATCCCAAATCCCCGCTAAATCCTTGGGCTTTTATAAGAGTTTGCAACGAAGCTATCACGCTAAAATCCTGCCTAGAATCTATCCTCCCAGCCATTCAACGAGGCGTAATCGCTTATAATGACTGCACGGATGGTAGTGAGGAAATCATACTAGATTTTTGCGCAAAATATCCTAGCTTTATCCCTGCAAAATACCCGCACCACATTGAGATTCACGCCCCAAAGGCGCAAGAAAATATGCTACATAATTACTATAATTTCGCGCTGTCATTTATCCCTAAAAAAGAGTGGCTTATCAAAATCGACTGCGACCATATCTATGACGCAAAGAAGCTGTATAAGGCGTTTTACTTGCCAAAAAAGCGTTATGAAAGGCTTGTGCAATCGCGAATCAATGTATGTATAAAAGATAGGCAAATTTTTGTTATCAATGATAAAAATGGTGTTGATGGATTTTTCTCTATCGGCGCGGATTATGTTATGCTATTTAATAAAGGTTTGCATTTTAATGTGTGGTTTCCCGATAAAGAGCGCAAACGATTTTTGGAAGTCTTGCACTATCGCCCAGCTAGACTATCTTATCAAATCGAAATGACAAATTACCATTTTCCGCTGATTAAAAATTCTCGCGCTAGTGGCAATGAAAATGCGATTAAAAATGCTTTTAGCTTAGAGCAAGTTTGCAAAAGCGATTTAGTTGGCACACGAATCGACCCTGAAATGCTTGATGAAAATAAAATCTTAGAGATTTATGATAATTTTGATTGGAGCAAAGCAGACTACAAAAAGCCGTAAAACTAAGCCCTAACTAGCCATTGCTATGCGGATTTGCTAAAACCGCGGGGCAATTCATTTTTTAGTTTTTGTCAAATGTTTTTTTGAATCGCTTTACTTTTTTGGTAATTGTGCAAATCTAGTTTTTATATTCGCGCGTTTTGATACCTCACGCTATGCGTTTAATACGGCATTTTTTTTGCGATTTAACTAAAAATATGCAAAATCTATCCGTTGATAAATGCGCTAAGTGTGCCTTGAATCACGATAGCGTTGATAATGTCGATAAAAAATGCACCTGTCAAAGGCACGATGATAAAAGCGATATGGCTAGCCCCATAGTGTGAAGTAACCGTTTGCATATTTACCATAGCCGTAGGTGTCGCACCAAGCCCAAATCCACAATGCCCCGCCGCCAAAACTGCTGCGTCATAGTCCCTACCGCAAAATCTAAATGTAACAAATATCGCATACAACGCCATAGTAATTGATTGTATAGACAAAATCACAAGCATAGGCAATGCGAGTGCTACTAGCTCCCAAAGATTTATACTCATCATCGCAAATGCCAAAAATAGCGAGAGGCTAACATTGCCAATGACAGAGACTTCCCTATCAAAAACTTGATGGATTTTAAGCGCGCTTAAAAGATTTCGCAAAACTACGCCACAAAATAAACAATACACAAAAGTCGGCAAATTTAGCCCTTGACTCTCTCCAAAATAACTGCGCTCAAAACCCTTTAGCATTGTGCCTATCAGCAGGCAAATCGCAATTAGGGCTAGTGATTCTACAAAACTTGTAGAAGTGATAAGTCTCTCTTTTGTCGGGGCTTCAAATCCGCTTAGGATTTCTTCTTGTTCGCGTGCTTTTGGGACTTTTAGTTTGTATCGTTTGACTAAAAATCTAGCCACAGGTCCACCGATAATCCCACCCATAATAAGCCCAAAAGTCGCGCACGCCATCGCCACTTCCGTAGCCGCGCTAAAATGATAAGGTGCGGCTTTAAAAATATCAGCCCACGCAGCTCCCGTGCCGTGTCCGCCACTCATTGTGATTGAGCCTCCAAGCAAGCCGATAAGCGGATTTACACCCATAAGATATGCCGTGCCTATGCCAATGATATTTTGCAAAAACAACAACCCGCACACAAATACTAAAAAAATCACAAGTAATTTTCCGCCTTTTTTTAGCGAAGCAAAATCCGCACTTAGCCCCACAGAAGTAAAAAACGCAAGCATTAGCGGGTCTTTTAGTGAGCTATCAAATCTAAATTCTATTTGCATAAATTTATAAAGCAAAAAAATCAAAATCGCTGCAATTAGCCCACCTACGACAGGTTCAGGGATATTATAATCACGCAAAAACTTTATCCTAGCGATGATAAATCGCCCCAAAATCAGCACTGCTACCATAACCACAAGCGTGGAGTAAAAATCAAAGCTAAAAATATTGATAGTAGAATCCATATTGCCACCTTTCTTAACACAATGTATGAAAAATTTAGATTTTAACACACGCAAGGTAAATGCTTTGAGGGATTTGGTTTGTGGCATACAAAGTAGCCCCAAAGACAAAGCCCAAAAATAAAGCAAACACAAAGCAAAAATAAAGCAAACACAAAGCGAGTAGATTTAAAATGTTATAATGGTGGGATTAAAAGATTTTCTAAAAAAGGAGCGTTTATGCTAAATGCTAAGCAAAATAAGCAAAATCCGCTAAGTAACTCACAACATAAATCACAAAACACCACGCAACAAATACAACAAACAACACAAAAAATATCACAAAATGCAGAAAAAAACCATAATATAGGCAACTTGCAAAGCGCAAAAACGCTACGATTAAAAGCAGAATGGGAAAAGCAAGATTCTATTTTGCTTTCATTCCCGCACGCAAAGAGTGATTGGGCGAGCAAGATTACAGAGGCTAGGGAATGTTTTGTGGATATTATTTGCGCGATTAGCGAGTTTGAAAAAATCATTATTTGCGTGGATATACACGATTTTGATGGCTTTTTGTATTTGCAAAAAGCATTTGGCACTTTTTCTAGTCAAATAAGTCGCGATGATTTTGAAAAGTTAGCTTTTAAAACATTTGATTTGAGCGAAAAAATAACCCTTGTATTTGTAAGGACAAATGATACTTGGGCGCGAGATTTTGGAGTCATCACGCTAGAATCACACTTTAGACAAACGCATTTGGAGCAAACGCATTTTGGACAAAAATGTTCAGAGCAAACGCAACTTATAGATTTTGTATTCAATGGTTGGGGAGAAAAATACAGTGCGGAATTTGACAACCAAATCAACCAAAATCTTGCAAAAGCAGGGGTTTTTACTTCGCCATTAACCTCGCTAGATTTTGTGCTAGAGGGCGGGAGTATCGATACCGATGGCATAGGGACGATTATTACTACAAGTGCTTGTTTGCTAGAAAAGCACAGAAATCCACATTTAAGCAAGGCACAAATAGAATCTAAATTAAAAGAATACTTGGGGGCTAGTCGCGTGCTGTGGGTGGATTTTGGGTATTTGCGTGGCGATGATACAGATAGTCATATCGATATGCTTGCAAGGTTTATAGATTCTAGCACGATTGCATACATTGGCTGTGATGATAGGGCTGATGAGCATTATGAGGAGTTAGCAAAAATGCAAGCACAGCTAGAATCCTTTCGACAGGAAAATGGCGAGCCTTATAATCTTGTGCGATTGCCATTTGTCCGTGCGATTTATGATGAAAATAATGAGCGATTGCCCGCTAGCTATGCAAATTTTTTGTTTGTAAATGGAGGGCTATTAGTCCCGATATATGATGATGAAAATGACAAAAAAGCCCTAGACATTTTAGCAAATGCACTGCCACATTTACGCGTGGTGGGGGTAAATGCTCGCACTCTTATTAAATGGCACGGAAGTTTGCATTGCATAAGTATGCAGCTGTATTAGGGATATTTTATGCAAATCTACCAAAATCTAAAAAAGCGTAAAAAATGCTAAAAATCCATTGCAAAGGAATCACTCAAGGTGTAGGATTTCGCCCCTTTGTGTGCAATCTAGCAAAGGATTTGGGGTTGCGCGGGGCAGTGATAAATGTCGGTGGCGATGGGATAATCTACCTTGATATAGACTATGTTTGGGATAATTTTTTATCAGGCGAGGTGTTTGAAAACACAAAAAAAATAAACCACATTGCGCATAAAAAATTTGTGCGTTTTTATGCGTTGCATTTAGAAAATCTATGGTTCAAAGATTTTGGTTTTTGCAATGCAAAAAAATGCGCAAACAGCGCGAAAAAATCAACAAAACGCGCAAACAATGATTTTAGTGTATTTTTTAGCGCGTTTTTTTCCTCATTGCCTCCAAATGCCAAAATCTACTCCATACGCATTTCATACATTTGTGCGACAACATACGACAAAATCATAAAATCAAAAACACACCAAAATCAAACACATAATGCAGGATTTTTTATCTTAGATTCTAGCCCCGCTTTTTTATCGCTAGATTCTCATATCCCGCAGGATTTAGCCATTTGCAAACATTGTCTAAGCGATATTTTTTCGCCCAAATCGCGTCATTTTTTTTATCATCTTATTTCTTGCACAAATTGTGGCGGGCGATACTCACTCATCAAATCTATGCCTTATGACAGGGCAAATACCGCAATGAGCGCGTATCAAATGTGTAAGCAATGCGCAAAAGATTATGCGAATACAAAAAGTAGATTTTACCACGCACAGCCGATTTCGTGCAATGATTGTGCCGTGCCTTTGAGGCTATATAAAAATAAAAAAATTGTGGCAGAAAAAAACAAAGCTATCAACAAAGTAGCCAAACTTTTAGAATCTGGCAAAATCATTTGCATAAAGGGGCTTGGAGGATTTGCGCTCATCTGTGATAGCACAAATCTAACCGCTATAAAAAAACTACGAGAGAGAAAAAATCGCCCTTATAAACCATTTGCCATAATGACAAAAGACATAGCCACCGCACAAAAAATAGCTTTTCTAAACAGCGCGGAATCTAGCGCATTATGCGACAAAAGCGCACCTATCATTTTAGCTAGGCAGCGCAAAAAAAACACTTTAGATTTAGCTTTGGAGCAAATCGCACCAAAACTATCTACCATTGGAATCTTGCTTGCAAATACGGCTTTGCACCATATTTTATTTCGCGTTTTTGCAAAGCCTATCATTTACACAAGCGCAAATCTAAAAGGCGAGCCAATTATCACAAATATTAAGCAAGCACAAGAAAAGCTAGAATTTGTTGCGGATTATTTTTTAGATTTTGAGAGGGAGATTTATAATGGGGTTGATGATAGTATTTTGCGATTTATCGCGGGGGAAATGCGACCTATTCGCCTAGCTAGAGGCAAGACGCCGTATAATTTTTTTTTATCAAATATATTGCCAAATACGCTAGATTTGCACTCAAAATCTAAATCACAAAATCTGCAAAAATCGCAAAATCAACTTTTGCAAAATCTGCAAAATCCACATTCTCACACTTCGCATTCTAAGCAAAATCCACAAAATATAAAAAAAAACCAACTTCAAAAAATAAATATTCTAGCTTATGGGGCGCAGGATAAAACCACCCTTTGCTATGCAAGCAAAGAGGCTTCTAGCCATAATGCAAATGTGATGCTAAGCCCATATATCGGGGATTTATCTAGCATAGCCACGCAGGAAAAATACCTTAGCGTTATGGAGTTTTTTTCGCGCATTTATGATTTTGCTCCTAGCGTGCTTGTGAGCGACTTTCACCCGCGATATGAAAGTGTGAGATTTGCTAAACAAATGCAAGAAAAACTAGCACAAAAAAGCGAAACTAAACATTTGCAAATCTATCATCATCACGCCCATTTATGTGCGATTTTAGGCGAGGTGGCGACTAGCGCAGATGATGAGATTTTGGGGATAATCTGGGATGGGAGTGGGCTAGGGGAAAATGGCGAGATTTGGGGGGGTGAGTTTTTGTTTGGCGGATTTAGGGAAGTGCGTAGGGTAGGGCATTTTCAAGAGTTTAGTCTCTATGGTGGGGAAGTGGCGATAAAAGAGATTTGGCGCGTGGGATATGCTTTAAGCAAACTATGTGGCAATGAAAAAATGCAGGCAAAATATGAAACATATTTTCAAAACAACGAGCTATTAAAAAACGCATTGCAAAAAGGGATAAATTCGCATAAAACAACTTCGGTTGGCAGGCTATTTGACGGGGTGGCTAGCTTAATGGGGATTTTGCAAAGCACAAGCTATGAGGGGCAAAGTGGTGCGCTAATAGAGGATCTTTATTATCAAAGTTTTGGTTTGCAAGATTCTAGCTTGGGAGATTCTAGTTTGCAAGATTTTCATTTAGTAGATTCTCATTTGGTGGATTTTAGCGGGGATTTTATGCCTTATCCATTTGAGATAAAAAATGGCGTAGTAATGCTAAAATCGTTTATAAATGGCATTTGTGAGGATATATGTTTGGGCGTGGATTTGCGCTTCATTGCTAGGAAATTTATCCGCACGCTTAGTGCTATCGCGCTAGATTTTGCGCTAGATTTTATACGCCTTCAAGCATTTGCCACAAAACCTAGCGAGATAAAATCTAGCACGCTACAATCTAGCACACCAAAATCTAGCGAGGATTCTAGTAAAAATGTGGATTTTAGTGCGAAATCTAGCGTGGATTTTAGCGCGAACGATAATGCAAAATCTAGCCTAGATTTTGCAAAAAAAATCAAAGTGTGCTTTAGTGGCGGGGTGTTTCAAAACAAGGCATTGTGCGAGGAAATCCACGAGGCATTTTTAAGAGAAAATATCGCGCATTTTTTTCACTCGCGCGTGCCGACAAATGATAGCGGGATTAGCTTTGGGCAGGCATTATTTGGGCTTTATAATAGCTAGATTTTTCATAGGCTAGATTGTAGCGGAATAGATTTTGTGGCATTAGATTTTGCATAGATTAGTTTTTGTAGTGTTAGATTTTTGGGCATTAGATTTTGCGCAGGCTAGGTTTGTGCGATTTTTAAATCGCTTTTTAGATTGATTTTACGCTAGATTTGCAAAATCAAAACCCAACCAAACAAAACCACAAAAAGCCACAAAACCCCAAAAACAATTCTAAAAAAACCAAAATCACCCCAAAATATCTCCCAAATCTACCAAAAAACTAAATGCCCCCAAACCCCATCAAAATCCTTCCCACAATCTACACAAAATCAACCACCCAAAAAGCCAAAATCTACTCCAAAATCCCCCCCACGCAAAGTAACCAAATTTAGAGCATTAGATGATGAATGTTTGATATTCTTGCTAGATTTTGATAAAATGCAAAATCTGCATTGTGTAAGTCAAAGTGTAAGTCAAAATTTTTGGTGCAAGTTGTAGCATTTGGGATAAGTCAAAGTTTTTTGTCGCTTTACATATTTTGGTGCAATTTATAGATTTTGGAGCGCAATTTTAGAGTTTTTTGCAAAAGTATCAAGCGTGTATCAAAATCCAGCAAGCAAAATAATCAAAAATCTAGCGAGAAAAAACCTAAATCAACAAAAAATCCACGACAATCAAAATAGCCAAAATCAACCAACATTAAAAACATTAAAAAAAACACCAAAATCACAAAAAAGGAATCTAAATGCAAAAAGATTTTGCAAAAAATCCACCAAAAACAGCAAATGATTTTCACGCCCGAGGGGCAAAAAAATATCCGCATTTGACTATACCGCTTTCAGCGGGCAGTGGCGGTGCAGCTAGCGATGAGCTAGTAAGCAAAGTTTTTTTGCCACATTTGGGGAGGTTTTTTGTGAGTGAGGGGGAGGACGCAGGCGTTTTTAGCGTTGGTGGTTTGGATATGCAGGGTAGCAAACAAAGTAGTAAAAATGGCAATGAAAATGGCGTAGATTTTGCGCTTAGCACCGATAGCTTTGTCATTTCGCCGATTTTTTTTAATGGCGGGGATATAGGCAAACTAAGCGTATGCGGAAGTAGCAATGATGTGGCGATGATGGGGGCAAAGCCAGAATTTATCTCATTTGGATTTATGATAGAGGAGGGGCTGGCATTAAGCGAGCTAGAAAAAGTGGTGGAAAGCATAGGGCGCGAGCTAGAGCGCACGGATTTACAAATCCTAAGTGCTGATACCAAAGTCCTGCCAAAAGGCTCGCTAGATAAATTATTTATCAACACCACTTGCATAGGCAGGGTATTGCAAAAAGGCATTTCTAGCAAAGCATTGCAAAAGGGGGATAAAATAATCCTCTCAGCCCCCATAGGAGCGCACGGAGCGAGTATATTTGCTAGCAGGGAGGGGATAGGATTGCATTCACATTTGCAAAGCGATTGCGCACAGCTTTTTCCTATGCTAGAGCCGATTTTTCGCGGGGATTTTGGGATTCACGCGCTTAGAGATGCCACGCGTGGCGGGCTATCAGCCCTGCTAAATGAGTGGGCTAAGGCTTCAGATGCAAGTATCGAAATAGAGGAAGAAGCAATACGCATAGATGATGAGGTGCGCGGGGTGTGTGAGATACTAGGGCTAGAGGCGTATATGCTAGCAAATGAGGGGGTGTGCGCTATGAGTGTAAAATCTAGCGAGGCGGATAAAATCTGTGAGATTTTGCGCTCACATACGCTAGGCAAAAATGCCACAATCATAGGCGAAGTAACAAAAACGAGCGACAAAAAAAGTGCAAACGATCGCGACAAATCTGTATTGTCAAGCGCACGCGTAGTGCTAAAAAACAAATGGGGCTCAAAGCGGTATATGGAATACCCTCAAGGCGAGCTACTCCCTAGAATCTGCTAGTCTTGGTTATTTTGTGCTTTTTGTATTTGCGCTTGTTATGCTTAGCTTTTGCACCATTTTTGTCATACTTAAGCATTGGCGAAATATCTCTATTTTTATTGAGATTTTGAGATACTTCGCTTACGCTTAAGTATGACAATTTGTAGTGTGGATTGCCACGCGGATTTTGTCAAATCCGCTCGCAATGACGGAAGTGGAATTATTGCTTACAATGACGAGATATGTCGGTTACTTTGCAACTTAAGTTTGACAAAGAAACCCTCCCATAACCACTCGTGCTAAGGGAGAGGGACAAGAGGTTTGCGACTTTACAATGGAAGGGGAAAATAATGCTGTCATTGCGAGAATCTGCGATTTTTCTACAAAGTTGCGGATTTGTGGCGATCGATAAAACATAAATTACCAAAAGTATTGTCTTTGTGGTGTATGGTTTTGTAAAGGTTATGTTGCTTGGATTATTGCACTTGTGAGATTATCCACTTGATTTATCAAAGCAAAATCAAATCAAATAACATAAAATAAAATCACATAAAACACAAAACAATCACGCTAACCTAAAAACACAAAATCAAATCACACCAACCCAAAAATACCAAACAATAACGAGCGACAAAAATAGCTAAACTTAAGATTTTACCCCTAAGATAAGATGAGAAATATTTGCGCTATATCCTTTGATTTGGATTCCCTCAAAGCCTAACTTACCCAAATCATCTGCCAATTTTTGCGGGCTTACAAAGCTATCCATAGAATCTGGCAAATATTTATACGCCTCAAAATTGCGCGAAATAGCCCATCCGATAAAAGGCAAAATAATGCGCGTATAGATTCCTACAAATCTATCTAGCAAGCTAGGGTTTGGCTTTTTGAAAAAATCTAGCACCACTAGCACGCCCCTAGGTTTTAGCACGCGAGCAAATTCGCTCAATGCCTTGTTATATTCAAGCACATTGCGCAAACCATACGAAATCGAGAGTATATCTATGCTACTATTTTTTAGCGTGCTTAAATCTTTTGCTTCGCCTATTTTAAGTAGGATTTTGGTTTTTGAGGTTTTATCTAGTTTGTTTTTTATTTTGTTTTGGGCGATTTTTAGCATTTGCTTTGATGGGTCTATGCCGATTAGAGAATCTAGCGCGATACTTGCTTTTTTTGCTTCTTTTTGCCATTGCAATAGCATATCGCCCGTGCCACAGGCGATGTCTGCTATCATAAGTTTGCTTTGTTTTTTGGGCGTGGATTTTGCTGTATTTTGTTTGTTTGCAAAAGCCTTATATGCCCTCCTGCACGCATCGATTCGCCACGAAATATCTATGCCTAAAGATAGCAGATGATTTGCCTTGTCATAGTCTTTGGCGATTGAGTCAAACATTGATATGATTTGCTTTTGTTTGGCTAGATTTTGCGCAGTCGTTTTTTTGGTGCTAGTTTTTTTTGTGGTGGCTTGCTTTGTAGCAGATTTTTTGGCAGTGGTTTTTTTGGTGGCTAGATTTTTTTGCGCACTTGCTTTTGTAGAGGTTTTTGCAGGGGTTGTGGATTTTGCATTGTTGCTAGATTTTATCTTGCGAGTGGAAGCTACGGATTTGTTTTTTGGTTCGTTTGCGCTTAGGGTGCTATCCAAACTCATAAGCGATAAAAAGTTAGAATCTGTTGCGTTTTTTATTATCGCTGTATTTGGCATTTTGGGTGTTTTGGTTTTTTTGGGGCTAGATTTTGTGCGTGCTTTTGGGGTAGTTTTTACGCTAGTTTTTGCGCTAGATTTTATGTTGGATTTTGCATTAGATTTTGTAGGATTTTTGCTTAGATTCATATTTGTCCTTTGTATTTGTATGTTTCTTTTTGGGTGCTTTGTAGCCACGATTTGAGCGTGGCTATTTGGGCTTTTGTCTGTGATGGAGAGCTACCTCCTAGTGTGTCGCGTGAGTGCATAGAGCGCGTAAGCTCTAGCGTGTCTTTGACTTGCTTTATGTCTTTTATGTTGGCATTTTTTAGCAGATTTTCTAGCTCATTTTGACTTAGCTCGCTTATGTCTATACCTTTAGATTCTGCGTAGGCTACGATATTTCCCGTGATATGATGTGCCTCTCTAAATGGCAAAGCACACTCGCGCACCAAAAAATCTGCTAAATCCGTAGCACTTAAATGCCCCACCTTGCAAGCATTTGCCATTTTTGTCGTGTCAAATTCCGCGCTTTTTAACGCTTCGCGCAAAATCTTTAGACTTATTAGCGCATTATCCACGCTATCAAATACCGCTTCTTTGTCCTCTTGGGTGTCTTTGTTGTAGGCAAGAGGGAGGGATTTCATCACCACAAGAAGCGAGATTAGATTCCCATACGCCCTGCCACTTTTTCCGCGCAGTAGCTCTGGGACATCGGGGTTTTTTTTCTGCGGCATTATCGAGCTTCCTGTGGCGTATTCATCGCTAAGTCTTAGCCACCCAAACTCCGCACTACTCCATAGCACCATCTCTTCTGCTATGCGCGAGATGTGCATACTAAGCATCGCAATGCCATATAGCAAATCTAGCGCGAAATCCCTATCACTCACAGAATCCATAGCATTTAGCGTAGGCGCGCTAAACCCTAGCTCGCTAGCTAAAAATTCTCTATCGTTTTTATATGGCGTGCCTGCTAATGCCCCACTGCCAAGAGGCATAAAATCAGCAGCTTTATACGCGCTATCTAGCCTCTCTATATCGCGCTTTAGGCTTGCTACCCACGCGACTATGTGAAATCCTAGATTTACCACTTGGGCGTGTTGTAGATGTGTCATACCTGCCAAAAGCGTCTGCGTGTGGCGTGAAGCTATCTCTAAAAGAGCATTGATTAGGGCTAAAATCTCATCTTTTATCGCTCGATTTGCATCTAGCACAAACATTCTAAAATCTAGGGCGACTTGGTCGTTGCGAGAGCGGGCGGTGTGGAGTTTTTTGCCTACTTCGCCGATTTGGTTTATGAGGGCTTTTTCGATACTCATATGAATATCCTCATCAGCGATTTCAAAGCAAAATCTGCCCTGTGCTATTTGCGTAGCGATAGATTCTAGCCCCTGTATGATTTGCTCGCACTCATCTTTGCTTAAGACACCGATTTTGCAAAGCATTTTTGCGTGTGCTTTTGAGCCCAAAATATCATAGCTCCAAAGCCTTTTATCAAATGTGATAGAGGCGTTAAACTCCTCCAAAAGCGCGCTAGAATCAGCACTAAAACGGCCTCCCCATAGTTTTTGTTTGCTCATTTTTACTCCTTAAATCTCTTAATTTACAAATACAAACTACAAACCTAAAACTTAATAACCGCACAAAGCACGATGACTATCATCAAAAGTGTGGGGATTTCATTAAAAACACGGAAAAATTTTCCGCTAAATCTTGCTTCATCTTTTCGCATCTTGCCTACCAAAATCCCACAAACAAAATGATAGCAAAGTAGCAAAACTACAAACAATAGCTTTATGTGAAACCAAATGCCGCTTTTAAATAATTCAGGGGCTAAAAATATCATAAATGCACCGCTAAGCACACTAGCAAGCATAGCAGGACGCATAATATAGGCAAAAAGGCGGTATTCTTGGAGTTTTACCACCGATACAAAATCTGCATTTGTGGCATTTTCTGCGTGATATACAAAAAGTCTAGGCAGGTAAAAAAGCCCCGCCATCCAGCAAATAATGCTAATAATATGCACCGCCTTAATAATGCTGTAATATTCGATTAACGCTTGATATGATTCTAACATTTTACTTCTCCCTTGTTGTGGTGTTGTGGTGTTGTGGTGTTGTGTTTTAATGCGTGTTTTTAATGTGTTTGGCTTATTTTTCAATGCCTTAAATTTTATGGATTGCTACGCTTGTTTTTCTCACTTGCAATGACAAAAAAAAATGCCTTTTTGAAAACCCTTTACTTTACGAAATTGTAGGATTTTGCCTTTTGTCTCCCCTCCCTTGCGAAATTGTAGGATTTTGCCTTTTGTTCCCCTCCCTTGCGGAGGGGCTAGGGGGTGGGTTTTTTGTCATACTGCCGACATTTATCATACAAAAGTCTTTGTAAGAAACCAAAACTTCCAAACGATTTTGCAAACGATTTTGCAAATCCCAAAATCTATCCAAACCAAACCCCTAGCGCATTTGCGAGCGCACAAAGGCTTCTACGCCTTCATGCAGTATAAGTAGCTCAATCTTGCCATTTAGCCACGCCCTCATTAGCAATTCTCGCAAATGCCAAAATCCATCGCCCCTTTTTATCGGCACTTTATCAATCCACAAAAGCTGATCCCCCTCGCTTAAAAGAGAGAGATTAAATGGCAATGGCGTTTTCATAGAGCGAATCACAAGATTTTCATCTAGCCACACGCCAAACCGCTCCAAAAATGTATCGCTAAGCAATCCCCCGCCCTGCCTATGCAAGACTTTGACTTCTAGGGTTTGAGGCTTGCCATAGCGCATTATAGACACTTTTGCAGTAGAGTTTGGGCTTAGATTTGCCACTTTCCATTCAAAATCCACGCTAGATTTTACACTTTCGCCATTTATGGATATAATCCTATCTTTTGGCAAAAAAGGATTATTTGGGAAAAATATATCAACTTGCTCTACGATAATAGATTTTGGGGATTTTGGGTTTGTGGTTTGGCTAGATTTTGGATTAGCAGGATTTTGCAAGGCTAGGTTTTGGGATTGGCTAGATTCGATGATGCGCACGCCTATGTCGCCATAGATTCCGCCCTTTTGGGACAAAAATCTATCAATCAATGCTTTTGGCACGAAATAATTATCATAGGCATAAAATCCATATATTTGAAAACAAACATTGCTAATAACCGAATCTTTTGGCAATGGCTTTGAAAATCTAGCTAAATCAAAAATCCCCCTGCCAGAGCTTACCACCACGCCAACCACCGCAGAGCTAGCATTTACCCCCGCTAAAGATAGCGAGTTTGCATAGCTATCTATGGGTTTTATATTGTAGCTTAGAGGGGTTTTGCCAGAGAAAAGATATAGCCCTAAAAATATATCTTTTTTGATGATTTTGGAGGAGTGAAGGGGGGTTTTTGAGTAGGCTAGCAAGTAGGGCTTACCACCGTGCGTAATCGAAAAAACCCGCTTAGAATCAATGCTAGCACTAGCCTGCTTGTAGAAATTTTGACACGGCGCATAGCTCATCGCATTTGCGCTATCTACCAAGCTAAGCAGGCAGATTCCACACGCGCAAAAGCACAAAGCAAGCGACTTTGTGCGACACTTTGCAAGCCATTTTGCGCGATAGTTTGCGAGGCATTTCGCGCACGCAAAATCCACAAAACGCGCAACCCCCACGCAGACACGCCCAATCGCACTACCCATATCGCAACTTGCCCCAAATATCATTTTTTGTTATTCCCTCGCCTATCTAGTTGCGTATGATTTTTGTCCCACATATCTTTATTTACGCACCCTAGCTGTGCGCCCATTTCACACGCCCTCTCATAAAACTTCTTTGCCACTTCAAAGTTTTGCTCCACTCCATCGCCTTTGTCATAGAGATTGCCTAGATTATTGCACGCCATAGCGTCTTTGTAATCACACGCGATTTGGTATAGCTCAAACGCCTTTGTCGCATTGCGATTTTCCTCATCATTGTCATAAAGATAGCCTAGATTGTAGCAGGCTTTTGGGCTTTTCATATCGCACGCCTTTTGATAGTATATATAGGCTTTTTGCACATCTTTTAGTTTTGGCTCATTTTCGTAGAGATAGCCTAGATTATTACACGCTACAAGGCTTTGCAAATCGCACGCTATTTTGTAATATTCCAACGCTTTTTGCGCGCTTTTTCTCACTCCCAAGCCCTCATCATACATTAGCCCCATATTGTTGCAGGCTTCGGCGTGTTTGGCATTGCACGCGATTTGATATAGCCCAAACGCCTTTTTAAAGTTTTGCTTTACGCTAAACCCCCTATCATACATTGTCCCTAGATTAAAGCAGCTCCTAGCCTCGCCTTGATTGCAAGAGGACTCATATAGCCCAAACGCCTTTGCATAGTCTTGCTCCACGCCACCATTTCCTTTTTCATAAAATGTCCCTAGAGAACCACAGCTTTTTGGATTCCCCAAATCACAGGCTTCTTTGTAGTATTGCAATGCTTTTTCATACTCCTCTTGCCCTCCCAAATCCTTGCTACTATATAGCACGCCTAGATTATGACAGGCATTAGATTTTACTTTGTCATTTCCTTTTTCACACGCCATAGCATAGTGCGTCTTAGCATTAGCAAAATCCCTGCCAATCTCCAAAAAAGTGCCAAAGTTATAGCACGCATCATACTGCCCCTTATCACAGCCTAGTTGAAAGTTTTGCCTTGCTAAAGCGGGGTTATTTTGTGCCTGATATAGCAGAGCTAGAAACGAATACGCCTCCACATCACCTAGCTCAATCGCTTTTTTATAATACGCGATAGCCCTATCCACATCGCCCTGTATTTCGTAGTTGTGCGCCTTACTAGCACAAGTATCTTTATCACAATCATCGACTATGATATTTGCATTTGCGCTTAGCACGCCAAGCGCGATTATTGATAGCCACTTTTTTAGCCCTGCCAAGCATATCTTTGCCACCACGCAGGATTTTAGATTTTCTTTCATCGCCATTTTTGCATTCATCGCCACTTCTCCTATCATTTGGTATGAAACTTAAACGGTTTTTTTGCTTTTTGTCGCTAGATTTTGACTAGATTTTGTTTCCATTTGTTGTTTATTTGTTTTTCGTTTGCTTTTATGGCACAAATAATGCTATCTCAAAAACGCGACTAAAAATAAGCAAAAATCTTAAGTTTCTTAAAACTAAAATTATAGGGATTTTGTGGTTAGATTTTCATAAATTCCACAAAAGTTTTGCGAGTTTTTAAGATTTTTTTGGATTTTTGCCATTTTTTGTGTGATTTTTTTGAGATTTTTTGGCGTTTTTTTTTTTTTTGTTATTTCTTTATTTTCATTTAAGGTTTATTTATTTACAATACATTAACTTATTTATGTGTCCCTGCGATTTTAGTCGCAAAGGCTACAAAATAAGTGCATTTTGGTGTAATCCTTAGCGATTTGTAATCCTAAGAAGTGAAAGTTTCACATTTAAGGAGTGAAAATGAAATCCTCAAACACAAAATCTAAAATCTTAGCCAAACAAGAAAAATCAATCATCATTGCGAGCGAGCAACGCGAGCGCGGCAATCCGCAATCTGCAAAATGCAACACAAACAACATTTGTCATACTGAGGGCGTAGCCCGAAGTATCCAAAATGAAATAGATTGCCACGCGGATTTTGTCAAATCCGATCGCGATGACAGCAATATTTGTCATACTGAGCGTAGCGAAGTATCTCTAAAAAACATAGATTGCCACGAATTAGATTCTGCAAAAATACAGAATCTAATTGCTCGCAATAATACCCACCCCCAAACCCCCTCCGCAAGGGAGGGGGCTTATTTTGGATTGCCACGCGTTGCAAGCAACGCTCGCAATGACGGCATTATTTCCACCTCCATTGCGGAGTTGCAAACCTCTTATTCCCCCTCCCTTGCGGAGGGGGCTAGGGGGTGGGTATCTTTAGATTCCACCGCCGTCATTGTAAGCAATGACAAAAAAAATCCGTCATTGCGAGCGTTGCAACGCAACGCGTGGCAATCCACGACAAAAAACGCTACAAATGATTCTAGCGTTGCAGATTTTGCAAAAGCAGATATTGCAAATACAGATTCTAGCGTTACAAGCCTTGCAAAAGCAAAATCTAATAATGCAAATTTTGCTAGCGCAAAATCTACCCACCCCCAAACCCCCTCCGCAAGGGAGGGGGCTTTAAGAAGTGTTGCCACTCTTTCAAGGGATGGGGTTTTTATATCCAACGCTACTACCAATATTTGTCATACTGAGCGTAGCGAAGTATCTCTAAAAAACATAGATTGCCACGATTTTGCAACTTTTAACAAAGCCGCAAATTCTCGCAATGGCGGCATTATTTTCCCTTCCCTTGCGGATTTGCAAACCTCTTATTCCCCCTCCCTTGCGGAGGGGGCTAGGGGGTGGGTATCTTTAGATTCCACCGCCGTCATTGTAAGCAATGACAAAAAAAATCCGTCATTGCGAGCGTTGCAACGCAACGCGTGGCAATCCACGACAAAAAACGCTACAAATGATTCTAGCATTGCAAATTTTAGCAAGGTAGATATTGTAAATACAGATTCTAACGTTGCAAGTCTTGCAAATGCAAAATCTAATAATGCAAATTTTGCTAGCGCAAAATCTACCCACCCCCAAACCCCCTCCGCAAGGGAGGGGGCTTCTTCCGCAAGGGAGAGGGCTTTAAAAAACATTGCCAACGCTACAAATTGTCATACTGAGGCTTTAGCCGAAGTATCTCAAAATGCGCAAATCAATAGAGATATTTCAGGCTTCGCCCTCAATATGACAAAAGGGAATGATATGACAAAGAAAAACAATACGACAAAGGGGATATAATATGACAAAAAATCCAAATACACAAAGCAGGAGTGAAAATATGAAACAGCGGACAACACAAAAAAAGCCAAAGGAAAACAAAAAGAAAAACAATGCAACAAAGGAGTATAATATGGCAAAGGAAAAGAAAATGACAAAGAGCAACAAAAACACGCCAAACGAAAGTCAAAATCCAAAAAACAGGAGTGAAAATATGACAAACAATGCCAAAAATACGCCAATACAAACAACAAAAATCCAAACCACCAAAATCCAAGCCACCAAGCCTAAAAAGCTAGCATTGTCCCTAGCCACAGCGACACTCATAGCAGGATTTAGCCTAGATAGCCTAGTCGCAGGCTGCACAGGGACAAATCAAGCAAACCATAGTAGCATCACTTGCTCAGGCTCTATGAATGTAAGCGATATGTGGAATCCATATCTCTCCATCGGTAGCACTACCTACAATATCAACAACCTCACAGCAAATGGTGGAAACAAGACTTTATCATTTCGAGCATCTATGACTTCGACTGCGGGCGGTGGTAGCAACTATCTAAATATCAACAGCACCAACGCAAACACTTCTAGCTTGACCGTATCCTTTGACACGGGGAACTACAGCCGAGTAAGCGTAAGCAACACAAGGCTAGGTAGCCTAACCGTAGGAGGCAGCAGAAGCTCTAATAGCATAAACATAAATAGTAGCTCAAATATCAGCACGCTTACCATATCCTCTAGCAACTCAAACACAAATGTATCTAGCTCCACCATAGGCACACTAAATGTAAATAATTGGGTAGGCACGCTAAATATCAACAATAGCTCGGTGTCTAGTATCAACAATAATGGTAGTATAAGCAATCTAAACTTGCAAAATAGCGCAAGAGTAACCAACCTAACCAACAATGCCAACAAAACTATCTCAAATCTAACTATCACAAATAGCTCCATAACAGGCAAGCTAGATAATAAGGGGACAATCAATACGCTAAGAGCCACAAATAGCACCATAAGCAACCTCACAAATAGCGGGACAATCAATACGCTAAACCTAAATAGCACCATAAGCAACCTCACAAATAGCGGGACAATCAATACGCTAAACCTAAATAGCACCATAAGCAACCTCACAAATAGCGGGACAATCAATACGCTAAACCTAAATAGCTCCTCGATAAATAGCCTATCAAATACAAAGACAATAGGCAATCTAACACTTGATAACTCTAGTATCAATAGTTTTAGCAACACAGGAACTATCACAGGGAATCTAACCCTACAAAATGGCTCTAAAATCAATGGCGCAGTAAATGTAGGAACTATCACAGGGAATCTATCTATAATAGGGAAAAGTTCCATAGGTTCTATCACGGGTGGGACTATCAGTGGGAATCTAGTGCTAGGAAATGATAGAGATAGAGGAGTATTTAGCCCTTCTTTAGAAAGCTTTGATATTAAAGCAAGTGTGAGCGGATATTTAGCCGTATATAGTGCTTCACTTAAGTTAGATTCTGCAGGAAGCGATTGGAATAGCAGCCAAAACGGAGAACATATCGCGGTAGCAAAAGCAGAAAAAGGAGCGCACATAGCCGATGGCGCTATCTATATCAACATAGGAAAAGCACCTAAACCAGAAAGAGATAGCGACAACTATGAGACAAAAAACCTTGTAGTAGCTACTGATGGCACCATCTCAAATGCCAATGATCTGAAGTTTAAGCACATATATACAACCAATGAGCTAACCTCAGGACCGGGCTCAAAGCTAATCCCTCTAGATGAAAATAATCAATCTCTAGAAAACGCTAGCAGAGCATTGCAACAAGAAGCGACAAAATTTCGACTTGAAGCAGATGTGCCATCTAGCTTTGGTGCTGCAATGTATCGTTCTTTGACAATGGGAAATATACGGCGCAATATAATGACGCAAAATATCCTAGATACGATGACGACAAAGACATTTCGTAGTGATAAGTTTTACAACCAAGAAGTAGAACTCCGCCTTTTGCAATACGAGATGAGCAGGATAACCAATCGTAGCTCTAAATTTAACAAACTAAAGCGCAAAAACGAGAAAAAGCTCGATAGAGTGCGCGAAAAAATGGCAAAGCTAACCCTAGAGCAAAGCAAAGGACAAGACATAGACAAAGGCTATAATAACTTCGAGCTACTTGACCAGCTAGATGTGGCGTTTATCCCTTATAGTGGCAAGCGCGATTGGAGGCTTTTTGCGCTTCCTTATGCTAGCCACACTTATGGCTACCTAGCGAGCAATCAAACCCAAGAATACGCAGTGGGCGGAATCTTTGGAGTGCAAAGAAATTTACGCAAAAACGGAATCTTTGGCGGATATATGGGCTATGAGTTTTCAAATTCGGGGATAAATATCGTAGGTGCTTCTACGACACTGCAAACAAATTCACTTCAAGCGGGGATAAATTATTTTAAAACTTACGCCATTGCAAAAAAAGTCGCAGAGGGATTCCTCAAAGTAAATGTGCGCGGTGGGGTGGATTTACCACAATTTAGATTTGATACTTCATTTACAAATTCTAAGATTGAAGTGGATAAAAGCAAGACAAAATCTCTCATACCTTTGATGTATAATGTCGGCGCAGAGATAAGTGGAGGCGTAACTTTTTATCAATTTAAGCGAAATAGCTATATAGCACCTACTATTGGGCTAAGCTATGATTTTTTATCGATGACGCCACTAAAGTTTGATAAGCCATTTGGTGCTAGCGAAGCTTACAACGCTATTTATTGGCATTTGCCTCAAGCAAGTCTAGGCGTGCGCTACTACAAAGTGGTGGGCAATAAATTTCGCTTTAACACCAAACTAGGTGTGAAATACAACTTTCTAAGTTATCAAAAGGCTTCATTTAAGCTAGGACAATTTGATAATAGCAATACAATTTCCCTGCCTAAAGTATATGGAAACCTAGCGTTTGACTTTATATGGAGCGTAAAGAAAAACCACGAAATAAGTCTAGGCTATGATGGGCTTTTCTTTGCTTCTAGTTTTGCCAAAAAATATGGCGAAGCTACGCAGGATTGGTTTAATGGCGTAACGACTACGATAAACCTAAAATACGCCTATTGGTTTGGAGGCACAGACTACAAAACCGACAAAGACGGAAATGTAGTCGGTAGCAACAAATCCAAAAAAACCAAAAAATCCAAATCCAAAAAACCAAAGAAAAGCAAAGAAAAGAAATCTAAGAAAAAAATCGTCTATATTGACGGGTAATGCCCTATCGTCATTGCCACGCACTACATTTTTCATACTGAGGCTTTTGAAAAAAGCCGAAGTATCTCGTCATTGCGAGCGTGGCTTACGCCACGCGTGGCAATCTATAATATCCCCCTCCCTTGCGGTGCATTTTGCCTTTTCCCCCTCCATTGCAGAGTTGCAAACTCTTAGTCCCCCTCCCTTGCGGAGGGGGCTAGGGGGTGGGTTGTCATACTGAGGTTTCGCAAGAAACCGAAGTATCTCTATTTTTGTTATATTGAGCGTTTGGCGAAATATCTCTATTTTATTGCGTATTTTGAGATACTTCGCTCACTTCGTTTGCTCAGTATGACAAGCATTGCCGTCATTGCGAGCCGTGCTTGCACGGCGTGGCAATCCAAATCCCCAATCCATTGCGGATTTGCAAACTTCTTATTCCCCCTCCCTTGCGGAGGGGGCTAGGGGGTGGGTATCTTTAGATTCCACCGCCGTCATTGCGAGCGGATTTGACAAAATCCGCGTGGCAATCTATGATTTTTTGAGATACTTCGTTTTACTTAGTCCGACAAATTTTTGGATTGCCATGCTCACTCCGTTTGCTCGCAATGACGGAGTTTTTTTGTCATTGCTTACAATGACGGCACTGAAATCTAAAAAAACCCACCCCCAAACCCCCTCCGCAATGGAGGGGGCTTATTTTGGATTGCCACGCAAAATCTAACGATTTTGCTCGCAATGACGGCATTGTTTCCCCCTCCCTTGCGGAGGGGGCTAGGGGGTGGGTATTCTTAGACTTTACCTCTGTCATTGTAGATTTTTTGTCATTGTGAGCAAAAACGCGAGTAAAAAATGAATGTAGGCAAATTTTTGCGTGGCAATCTATGGTTTTAGAGATATTTCGCGCTCACGCCCTGAATATGCCAAAAATAACAAACCCACCCCCTAACCCCCTCCGCAATGGAGTAGGCTTTTAAAGCCAACGCTACCACCAATATTTGTCATACTGAGCGTAGCGAAGTATCTCTAAAAAACATAGATTGCCACGAATTTGCAACTTTTAACAAAGTCGCAAATTCTCGCAATGACGGCAGTGTAAAATCTCTCAATAAGAGAATTTATCCCTCCATTGCGGATTTACAAACCTCTTTTTCCCCCTCCCTTGCGGAGGGGGCTAGGGGGTGGGTATCTTGTCGGACTAAGCAAACCGAAGCATCTCAAAATCTAACAAACATTTGTCATACTGAGGTTTCGTAAGAAACCGAAGTATCTCTATTTTTCATTTAATGTTTGAGATACTTCACTCACTTCACTCGCTCAAGTAATGACAAAGAAAATTTTGTCATTGTGGGCAAACATTCCACTGCCGTCATTGCGAGCGGATTTGCAAAATCCGCGTGGCAATCTACTCATTATATTTTGTCATACTGAGGTTTCGTAAGAAACCGAAGTATCTCAAAGTGTAGCTTCTTTATAAAATCTAAAAATGCAAATAGAGATATTTCGCTTACGCTCAATATGACAATGTAGTTTTTTCCCCCTCCCTTGCGGAGTTGCAAACCTATTATTCCCCTCCCTTGCGGAGGGGGCTAGGGGGTGGGTATTCTTAGACTTTACCTCTGTCATTGTAGATTTTTTGTCATTGTGAGCAAAAATGCGAGTAAAAAATGAATGTAGGCAAATTTTTGCGTAGCAATCTATAATTTTTGAGATATTTCGCGCTCACGCCCTGAATATGCCAAAAATAACAAACCCACCCCCAAACCCCCTCCGCAAGGGAGGGGGAATTATGGATTTCCACGCGGATTTTTATAAATCCGCTCGCAATGACAAGTTGTTATTTGTTAAATTTAGACTTTCTATTTTTGTCATATTGAGGGACAAGCCCGAAGCATTCTCACAAAACAACATTTGCAAAAAACGAAAAATTTTGCACCATAATGCGATTTTTGTGCAAAAGTTTGGATATTTTGGCTTCTGCAAAATATTAGTATTGCAAAGTTATAAATAGCGAATACGACAAAAATCAAAAACTTAATGCAAAGTTTAAAAACCACTCATTTTCGCGAGATAGGACATATTTTTGGCGAAAAAGTGTTTCACTTTTTGTGTCATTTTCGCGCACCGAATTAGCGTTGCTGGCACAAACTGCCGCAGTCGAGCCTGTCGTGCATAGCCCATTATACCCATACCAACGCTCTGTGGCGATGGAGTAAAAATTATGCTTATAGCCTAGATTTGCACGCAAAAATCGCGTGATATATACTGAAATCCCATAGCGCAAAAATCCCCCACTCCCCGAAGCAAAAAACGAATCATCTAAATTGCTAGCTTTGCCACCTTTATATTCGGCATTGTTGGCTGAGGCTAGCTCGTTTTTAAATGATTTGTTTTTATTGTCCCCTTGAGTGTATCGCCCAAACTCTATCCCCCCGCCAAAAAACACTCCCACGCGTAAATATGCTAAGCGATTTTTCCACCACGATTTATCCGCACCTACCGATTTTCTTAGCCAATAATCAATCGGTGCATTTAGCATAATATCTGCCCCAACCCCAAATGTCATAAAAGTCCCGTTATTTGCTAGCGTGCCTTGCAGGGAATCGCTAGGTTGCGGGGTTTTATCAAAAGTAAATTTATCTGTTTTGATATTATTTGCATCACTAGAATCAATAATTTCAATTCCACTACTTGGGATATTATTTGTGCTTGTATCGCGTGTGCTAGAGCCTGCGATTAGATTTCCTAGTCCGCCATTTTTGGAGCTAAATTCTCCAAAAAGTCGCACGCCCAAAATATCAAACTTATCAAAAAAATGCTCTACGCCTATTTCTAGGGTGTAGCCTTTGGCTAGATTGCCTTGATATGCTGCGCTTGTGGTGTCGCCACGACAGAGTTGATTTGGGCAGGTGGGGACTTCTTTGCTCATAGAGTTTGTGTTGCTTGTGTGCGTGGTGCTTCCTCCTAGTATCCCGCTACTTACATAGATATGGAGCAAATCCCCGATAAGATTTCGCTTTTTTGTAGTTGTCTCATCACTACTTTCATTTGGAGCAGAATCCACAAGCCTATTGATAGAATCCTGTGCTAGCGCGTCTTTTAGGATTTCTTTTTCTTTTTCTTCTTTTTGATTTTCTAAGTCATTAGATTTTGTGAGATTTTTGCGCATAGTGCGTTTGGGTTTTTTTAGCTTGAAATATTTTGCGTCATTTATTCGCGCTTTTCTTGCTTCTTTGTTTGTGGTGGCACATTGTGCGGGGGACATAATGCACGCGATATATGCAAAAATCAATACCAAACAAATTTTTTTCATTTACACACTTTTTTGATTTAGTTTTATGATTTGTGGCAATGGCGAAACAATCAAAGAGCTGTCAAAAAATTCTTCTATCGCTTCGCGCATAGATTTTGGATTAGTCATATTATTTACCACATTTCTAAACGCGCTTGCCCCCTCCTCTCCTTTGGCATAGGCGTGCAGATTTTTGCGAAACATTATCGCCCCACGCTCGCCATAAAAATCAATCATTGAATCAAAATGCTCTAGCACGATTTCGCGCTTTATGACTTTTGGTAGCTCTTGGTTTTCGTATTTTTCGCTAGATTTTGCGCTAAATGTGCTAGATTTTAGATTTTGCTTTATCTGCCAAAAAATCCACGGAGATTTTAGCGCGGCACGGCCTATCATCACTCCATTTGCGCCTGTAAAATCTAGCACTTCAATAGCTTTGCTTGGGCTATCTATCTCGCCATTTGCAATGAGTGGGTGAGATAAAATCTGCTTCATACTCGCTAAAGCGTTATAATCAATGCGCTCTTTTTTATACGCATCGGTTTTTGTGCGTGCGTGGGCTACGACAAAATCTACATTTGCGTCATTTAGTGCGTTTGCAATCTCTAATGGAATCTTTTTGTCAAACCCTAATCGCACTTTTACGCTTGTATATGTCGCATTTGTCTTTTCTTTGATGAGATTTAGGCATTTTACTAATAAATCTAAATCTTTTAAAAGTCCGCTCCCATTGCCGTGATTTGCGACTTTTGGAGCTGGGCAACCACAATTAAAATCTAGTATATCAATGTGGTTTTGGTGCGTTTGATTTTGTGCGTTTAGCACTTCTATTGCTTTTGTGATGATGTCTGGTTTTGAGCCTGCGATTTGGACAGAGAAAGGCGTCTCATTTGGGGATTTTGAAATCATTTTTAGCGTTTTTGCGCTACTAAAAGCTAGGGCGTGAGAGCTTATCATCTCGCTAACGGTAATATCCACACCAAAACGCTTTACAACCTTGCGAAATGGCAAATCTGTATAGCCTGCAAGGGGGGCTAAAAATAGTAGATTTTCAAATATGATTTTGGGATTTTTTGGTGTGATTTGTGTTGTTTGCGTGATTTGGCACATACGCGTTTCCTTATAATTTTTATAAAATTCATATTTTTAGATATGGATTAGAAGCAAAATCTATGTCATTTTTTTTAATAATGTCTTTGTGTGATAAAAATTTAGAATCCAAGATTCTAGCACAAAATGCAAAAGACTTAACAATTTTATGACATAATCGCAGACTTAATTTCGCGCTTTTTTCTTTGCAAATAATTGCAAGAATATATGCAAAAAAAGCGCGATTTTAGCAAGCGTTTGCGCGAAAAAAACTCGCGTGAAAAAACTCGCATTTAATGCAAAAAACTTCGTAAAAAAGGATACAAATGAAAAATGTGCTAAAAAACATAAAACAAGTAAAAAAAGTGTTGGCTTTATTTGCGCTATCTTTAGGGATATTAGGGATTTTTAGCCTAAGTGGTTGTAGCGATGAAAATCGCAACTTAGAATCCATAAAGGCAAAAAATGAGCTAATAATAGGCGTTTTTGGTGATAAACCACCTTTTGGCTACATAAATGAGCAAGGACAAAATGTAGGTTTTGATGTATATATCGCAAAAAGGCTTGCACAGGAGCTTTTGGGTAGTCAAGATGGCGTAAAATTTATGCTAGTGGAGGCTGCAAATAGGGCTGAGTTTTTGCGCTCAAACAAAGTTGATATAATGATGGCAAACTACACAAAAACACCTGAGAGGGAGCAACAAGTAGATTTTGCTATGCCATATATGAAAGTCGCATTAGGCGTGGTAAGCGAGGGAGGCAAAATCATTGATGTTTCTCAACTAGCAGGCAAAGTTCTAATCGTAAATAAAGGCACGACAGCAGATTTTTATTTCACAAAAAATCACCCTGAAATAAAGCTACTAAAATTTGAGCAAAATACCGAGACTTTTGCTGCGCTAAAAGATGGCAGAGGAGATGCGCTCGCACACGATAATACTTTGCTTTTTGCGTGGGCAAAGCAAAATCCAAACTACCAAGTAGGCATAAAAAAATTAGGGCAAGATGATGTCATCGCCCCTGCAGTAAAAAAAGGCAATAAAGAACTGCTAGAATGGATAAATACCACTATGGAAAATCTAACAAAAGAGGGATTTTTTAGCGAAGCGTATAATCAAACGCTTGCCCCTGTATTTAGCGAGGATATAAAATCTAGCGATGTGGTGTTTGAATAAAAAATGACAAGGCTATGATTTTTTGTAGAGACACAATAAACACCGCAAGCAAGGGACAAAAATGACAAAAAACCTCCACCAAGACACACTACTAATCCACGCGGGAGAATGCGTAGATTCTGCCACAGGGGCGGTAAATTTTCCTATCTACCAAACTTCCACTTACGCACAAGAATCACTAGGCAAACACAAAGGCTATGAATACTCCCGCACGGGCAATCCAACTAGAGCAGCCCTAGAGCGACTTATAGCAGAGCTAGAGGGCGCAGGGCTAGGCAAAAAAACTTATGGATTTGGCTTTGCTTCTGGTATGGCGGCAAGTAGTTGTGTGTTTAGTCTTTTTAAAAACGGGGATAAGATTTTAATCTCAAGCAATGTCTATGGCGGGACTTTCCGCGTGCTAGATAAGGTGTTTAGTCAATTTGGGCTAGGCTATGAAATAATAGATATGCGCGATGAAAGCGCGCTAGAATCTGCTATCAAAAAAAGCAAAGATTCTATCAAAGCCTTATTTTTAGAAACCCCTGCAAATCCGCTAATGACCGTTACTTCCATAGAATCCGTAGCTAAAATCGCAAAAAAACACAATATGTTGTTAATCGTGGATAACACATTTATGACGCCATATTTGCAAAAGCCTTTGTGCTTTGGAGCGGATATTGTGGTGCATTCTGCGACTAAATATCTAGGAGGACATAGCGATATAGTCGCAGGCTGCGTGGTGGTGGGTGATAAAGATTTGGCTAGTCAAATTGGATTTTTGCAAAATGCTATCGGTGCGGTGCTAGCACCATTTGATAGTTTTTTACTCATTCGAGGGATAAAGACTTTGGGCGTTAGGATGCAAAGACATTGTGAAAATGCCCTAAAAATCGCGCAATTTTTAGAATCAAATTCCGCGATAGAAAGAGTGTATTATCCCCTGCTAGATTCAAATAATGCAAAATCTATCCAGCAATCTCAAGCAAATGGGGGCGGAGGAATGATAAGTTTTGAGCTAAAAGATGGGTATGATTTTAGGGTATTTGTGCAATCTTGCGCGCTTATACCATTAGCAGAATCACTAGGTGGCGTAGAATCCTTACTTTGCCATCCATCTAGTATGACGCACGCTTCGATTCCAAAAGAGATTAGGGAGAGTGTGGGGATTAGGGATAGTTTGGTGCGATTATCTGTGGGCATAGAAAATGTCGATGATTTAATCATAGACTTAACAAACGCGCTTCAAAAAAGCAAAATCTAACCAAAATCTAGCAAAGCAAAATCTAAAAAAAGATTTTGCTAATATTGCTTAAAAATCTAAAAAAAATCTATGCAAAAAGCATAGAAAATCTAAAATCAAAAAAACATAAAAGGACATAAAATGCTGATACACTCCATCACGCAAGCAGTGCGAGATACGCCACTTTTGGAGTTGGGACATTTGGGCGTGCCAAATGGAAATAAAATCTATGGCAAATGTGAGTATGCAAACCCAGCAGGCGGGCTAAAAGACCGCACAGGAATCTATATGATAGAGCAAGCCCAAAAAAACGGAATCTTGCACGAAAATACCGTAATCATCGAAGCCACAGCGGGCAACACAGGGCTAGGATTAGCCTTAGCGACTTTGCATACGCCATATCGATTGATTTTGGTTATCCCTAAGCATTTTTCCAAACAAAAGCAATCTCTTATCCGCGCACTTGGCGCAGAAGTGATAAACACGCCCGAAGAACAAGGCATACAAGGTGCGCTTGATAAGGCAGAAGAATTGCTAAAAGAGATTCCAAACGCGCTATCTTTAGGGCAGTTTGAAAACGCAGATAACCCACAGGCGCATTATTGCCACACGGCAAGAGAGATTTATACCGAGCTAAATGGAAAGATTGATTATTTTATCGCAGGTGCAGGAAGCGGAGGTAGCTTTAGCGGAATCGCAAAATACCTAAAAGAGCAAAATCCTAAAATCCAAACGATACTATGCGACCCGCTAGGCTCACATATTGGTGGCTATGGCAAAGAAGATGAGGGGGTATGCTCTCATATCGAGGGAATTGGCAATAAAATAACGCCTAAAACAATGGATAGCACTCTAGTAGATAAAGTGCTAAAAATCAGCGATAAAGAGGCAATAGAGGGGGTAAAAATGCTATCTCTAAAAGAAGGCGTGCTAGCGGGAATCTCATCTGGCGCGTGCCTTATGGCTGCCCTAAAGCTAGCAAATCAAATCAAAGATTCTCATATTGTTACTATATTTGCCGATAGATTGGAGAGATACATTGATGAGAGAGGCATTTTTTAGCATTGCTACAAAGATGATTTTTTTTTAAATGGTTTTTTTTGACTTGCAAATGTGGCTTAAAAGAACCTTTGATAGAAGTGGATTGGATAAGCAGATTTTGGCATCATTGATTAAAGCAATATTCTAAACTAATATTTTGCAAAATCCTTTGGCAATAACGCAACAATAAAAAAACAAAAATTTAAGGAGAACAAATGCAAGACACGCCAGAATTTGCCCAAATGCAAACCATCTTTTTCCCGCTTATTGCTAGCGGGGTTTTTGTGCTGATGCACATTGTGATTTATTTTTTGCTCGTGCGCTCTATCTCGCATAGGCTGTGGCTATCTCGCGTATATTCGTGCATTTTGTGGGGAAATATGCTTTTTTGTATCGGCTATATGTGGATGCGCTCATTTTTAGTCGCTCCTAAATGGCTATTTTTTGTCGTTTCGATTTCGGTGGGTGTGGCGTTTTCTTTTCTTATCGCCGCGCTTATCGCGCTATGTATCAATATCACGCTTTTTATCTTGCGCAAGCCCCAGCAGCTCACTACCAAAGTCAAGCGCACGATTTTAGTCCTTTGCTTTGTGTATAGCGGATACGCGCTATATCACGGATTAGAGCAGCCTATCATTAAGCGGGCTAGTTTGGAGCTAGAGGGGCTAGAGGATTCTCTACGAGTAGCGCAAATAAGCGATGTGCATATCGGTGGGCTGATAGATACCACTCGCGCTACGCAAATCGTGCATTTGCTAAATGATGAAAATCCAGATATTATCGTTATCACGGGGGATTTTGTCGATACTAAGCTAGAAAATGCGATAGAGAGCTTAGAAATCTTTAAGGCATTGCGTGCGAAGTATGGCGTGTATTATGTGCTTGGCAATCACGAGTATTTATATGATATTGAAGCGATACTTGCTAAGCTAAAAAGCATAAATATCACTCCTCTCATCAACGAAACAATGATAATTTGGCACAAAAGCTATACCAACAAAAATCGTAAAAAACCTTTTGTTAATTTATCAGGTGTTACGGATTTGATGGGGAATCGTATGGGGATTTTTCGCCCCGATTTTCCTGCTGCATTAGCACATAGGGAGGTAGATATTCCCACGATTTTTCTAACCCACCAACCAAAAGCGATTGAATACCTAAATAAACACCAACTTGCAAGCATTGATTTTATTTTTAGCGGGCATACGCACGGCGGACAGATTTTCCCTTTTTCTCTAGCTGTGCTTGCCCAGCAACCATATCTCAAAGGACTGCACAAAATCGATGGTGGCGGATATATCTATGTAAGCGAGGGGAGCGGATTTTGGGGACCGCCTATGAGGGCTTTTAGCGATAGTGAAATCGCTGTGTTTGATTTTATCCCTCCTAAATGAGATTTTTTATGTGAGTTTTGAAGCTAAAAGATTTTTGATAAGAGGTTTTTTTGAGTTAAGGCACATATTTAGCACAATAAGATACAATGTTTGATTTTATTGTGCTATCCATTTGTCTAAATAAAATGTTTATTTGAAGTAGATTTTGTGATATATCAAAATCTAAAATCCCACAAAAAGCACCAACGCACAAAGGAAGCAAATGCAAGAATTTAGCACCGCGCCTAAAAATAGCCTAAAATCCCACACTACAAACGAAGTCAAAATCACTCACTCACTTACATTTAAAAGCGATTTTGGCGAAGTAAGCTATGATTTGTATGAGCCTGTGTTTGCGCAAAATCCACAAGTCCCCATCTATCTTGCCCAAATCGCGCACGGAATGGTGGAGCATAAGGGGCGATATGAATGGATAGCAAAAGAGCTAGCAAAAAATGGCTTTATAGTCGCAATAAGCGACCATAGAGGACACGGAGAGAGTGTAAATGGCGATAATATCACGCTAGGCTGTATGGGGGAGGATGGTTTCCAAAAATCTGCGTATGATTTGTATAAACTCACTTGCTTGCTAAAAGAGCAATATAAGCCCGATAAAGTGCTACTTTTGGGGCATTCTATGGGTTCTTTGCTATCGCGCCGTTATCTTATGCTATATGGCGATACTTTGGACGCGCTGATTTTGTCTGGCTCGCCTAGTGTGAGTGAGGGGCAAAAAGAGCTAAAATGGGGCATAAGACTTGCAAAATTATTTTGCTTTTTTAATGCGGGGCAGTTTGGTGGCAAAGTCATAACCAAAATCCTTTTTGGTGGATTTAATAAAAAATTTGCAAAGCAGGGGGACAAAACAGGGGTAGGCTGGCTATGTAGTGATGAAAAAGTGGCAGAAAAATATCGCGCTGATGAAAAATGCAATTTTCATTTTGATGCGCAGAGTTTTTTATATCTTTTTTCTGGTATGCAGGAAGTCTATGGCGCGTATCCATTCCCGCAAAAACCGCATTTGCCGATACTTTTTGTAAGCGGTAGCGATGATGCAAGCGGGGAGTTTGGGCTAGGGGTGCAAAGGGCTAGGAAGCATTTGTGCGCGCAAGGCTTTGATGATGTAGAGATTTTGTTATACAAAGGTGCTAGACACGAAGTGCTAAATGAAAATCTAAAACCACAAGTGCTAGAAGACATACTTTTATGGCTAAGCGTAAAGGGATTTTAGTTTTGCCGTGAGTTTTGCTGTGATTGTTTTTTTTTGTATAATGCGTGGTTTTTGTTTTGATTAAAATTTATCCTAAGATTTTGCAAAATTTTAGGATAAAAATTTTGGGCAACATTTATCTAAAAAAAATGATAAGGAAAAGAGAAATGACAAAATGGCAGGAATGGCAAGAAATATGTAGGATTCCAAAATGGGCAAAAATTTCTTTGGTAGTGTTTAGTGCTTTGGTGATTATGCTTTTGGCAGGCGCATTTGCTTTGCAAAAGTGGGCAGGTTCGCAAGTGGAGAGCGCGAGTCTAGTGTTTAGCAAGGTGGATAAAAATAAAAGCGCGGAGTTAGAATCTAAAATCGAATCTAGCGCAGAATCTAAAAGCGAATCTAATGCCAAATCGCAAATCTACACCCAAATCTACGCTTACGAAGCGCGGGTGCATTTTACGCGTTTAGATTTTTTGCTTCGTTCAGGCAGTATTTCGCGCATTGATTTGCAAAGCATAGTGTGGGCAAATGGTATTGATTCAAGCGCGATTAAAAGCGTTGAGACGCACAATCGCCGACTAAATTTCACCACCACGCAAAATCTTGCGTTAAATTCTGGTGCAAATCTTGGGACGATGAGTTTTAAGATGGATTTTAGTCCATTGCCAAAAGGGATTGCGAAATATTATGTTTTGATTATGATTTTTGCGAGTGTAGTGCTGTTTTTCTATAATGTTTTCAAAAATGAAATAGCTAGATTTTTAAATATGCTAAATAAAGATTCGCTCCCACAAGCACTTTGGAGTGGCTACAAAAATATCAACCCTTTGTATCGCCACACATTTTGGATAGTCTTTATCGCGTGTAATGTGGTGTTTGGGTTTCATACGATTCATTTTCTTTGGGGTAATCACGATTGGTGGGGTGTGATGTTTTATAATGATATTTGGAGTCAGGTGTATGAAGGTAGATATACTAATGGAATTATTAGTGGATTTATTCAAAGCAAACAATTACTCCCCATCCTAAATAATGCTATATCATTTGCTTTTCTTGCGTTTGCTAGCGTGTGGTTATGTATTTATCTAAATATTCAGCGCAAATTATGGATTTGGGTAAGTATCGGGCTTTTGCTTACTTTGCAACCTTTCACTTTAGCAAAAATGTATTATGCTTATCAAATCACGGGTGATTTTTTTGCCGTAGCCATAGGCTTTTTGGGCTTTATCCTAGCTAAAAAAGCAGGTGAAACTAGCCCAAATCATTTAAATAATAGTGGCGTGAGCAACTCTCTCTCTCTCTCTCTCTCTCGTAGCCGCGTAAAATCTTACGCCCTTTGCTTTTTATCTATTATCTGCATTCATTGGGGGCATTGCTAGTTTTCAATCATTTATCGATACCGCGCTTATTTTGCTTTGCGGTGGGATTATAGCCATTATCATCGAAAATAAGGGCGATTTAAAAACCGCAATTTATAAATCTCGATTCGTCATTGTTTCTATTATATTATCAGCACTTTCTTATAAAATCGTGTTTGATATTTTAAAAAAGCTAGACATAATCCAAAATTCATACAATAATCAGCTAACACCACTTGCAAAAATGCCTGAGCATATTTTGTTAGCCATAAAACTCGGCTTTGGCAATTTGGTAAATTACAATGTCGCTTTTATGCCTTTGTCTATGACGATTTTATTTGCTTTGTTTTTAGTGGCTTTTTTGGTTTTTCTTTGGCAAGCAAATTTAAACAAAAGCACAAAGTTTAGCATTATGATTTTGCTGTGCGGTGCGATTGTTGCAAGTCAAATGCACATTATGATTTCAAATTATATTATATTTGCGCCAAGAGTTGAGTATTATGGTTTAATGTTTTTGCGCGTGTTGATTGTTGCCCTTGCGTTTAAATTTTGCGTTGATTTTATCCGTGCTCAAAAAATAGCTCAAAATTTGCTTTTCATACTCTCAACTATTTTGATTTGGGTTTGCATAGTGCAGGATTTATACGCCCAAAGGGTGCAAAAACTCGCCTTTGACGCTGAAATAAAACTGCTTAACCGCGTGATTGCTAGGATAGAACAAAATGAAAATTTTAGCTATAAAAACAAATATTGTTCGATACGATTTGGAGATACCCCAAATTTTAGTGAAAGATTTTATAGCGGAAAAAGAAAGAATAATGCAGACTTGATAGAGCGTGTATTGCTTGGCTATATGAAAAGTTTTAATTTCCTTATGTTAAGTAAAGTTTTTGATGGTTGCAATTTTCATGCAGGCGACTATAATCCCGATACTATTAGAATACACAAAATAAAAGAACAAAAAATTCAACAATTCAATTCTCTCATTTCTCGCCTACACAAAGCAGGGATTTTGGATACATTAGAGCCATACCCACACAAAAATTCTGTCGTAGTATTTGGGGATATTATTGTCTTTGTGGCTAGTAAAGGCAATTTAGATGAGATTCACGCAATGGCAAAAGATATGCAAAACAATGACAAATAATGACTTCTTTTTAAATTTTTTAAGATAAATTTAATAAAATACTTTTTATTCAAAAAACCAAAAAACGCAAAATCTTAAATAAAATCTAGCTCTTTTGGTTTTTTGCTTTGCATTATGACTTTTTTGATGTCGCTTATCGCGCTTGGAGTGCCTATCATCAGCAGTTTGCATTCGCTTGTGATGACGACATCTTCATCAGGCATAGTGAAATATTTGCCATCTTTTTGGGTAACGCCTACGATAAAGACTTTTGCGATTTCGTTGAAATGTCCATCTTTTAGCTTGCGAAGCACTAGCCAGCTATATCGCGGGACAAATACTTCTTCTAAATCTAGCCCCGTGTTGTTTTTGTAGGCAAATCTCTCTAATAGATTTTGCATATCAGGGCGCAATACCATAGCACTTATGCGCTGTGCCATTAGCTTTGGTGCGGAGATGACAATATCTGAGCCTAGTTTTTGGAGCTTGTCTTGCTGCTCCTCGCTGTGTGCGCTAGAAATGATATATAGAGGCTTTCTATTTAGCTCTTGGGCAAAAAGTTTTGATGACACGATAAGCGCGATATTATCAGATAGATTTTTAGAAAATGTAACAATCCCTCGCGCAGCGGATAGATGAGTTTTTAGCATCGAGATATTGGACTGCGGGTCGCCAACGATATAGTATGGGTATCTATGTAGCATCGCTTGGGCTTCAAAATCATCGCTACTATCAACGACTACAAAAGGAATATGCGCTTCTCTAAATTGTTTGCTTAGCTCTATGGTGTATTCATTGTGATAGCATACGACATAGTGGTTTCTTAGCCTTGCGATATTGTTTATCATTTTTCGCTCCTTTAGGATTTTGGTTAGCGTGCCTGCATTTACAATCCCTACGATAAATGCCACACTAAAAGTGATAATCCCCGCCCCACATAGCATCAAAAACGCCGTAAAAAGTATCGCTAAGGGCGTGAAATTTCGCTCATTTAGCGCGCCAAATCCTGTGTTTGTAAAAGTATAAGAGGATTGAAAAAACGCCTGCACAATCGAATAATCCTCTAATAAAAAATATCCAATCGTCCCCACAAGGATAAACACTTGTATCAGCACCAAAGGCAACCTAAAGGCTTTGAATTGCTCATAAAGCTGTGGGGATAAATCTATATCGGGCTTGTTTGAGTTGCCCCATTTGATAAGTTTTTTGATTCTATTTAGCAAGCTAGAATCCTCGCTTTATTTATTTGTCCTGTTTGTGTGAAGCGTCATTTTTGTGTTTTTATGGATTTAGTTTTTAGGGTTTTATATGAAGTGTGGATAAATTTTGTTTATTTAAAAATTGTTTGCTAGATTTTGGCTTGGAATCCACATAGCCCTAAAATAGGATTTATATGGATTTCAAGCAAGTAGATAAACTTTTTAAGATTTTTCATTTTGGCTATTTTTGCTAGATTTTGCCATTTGCTTACGCAAAAAGCACAATGGATTTAGAAAATCTTAGAATCTAAAAAGTTAGATTCTAAGCGTTGTGCTTTCTCATCGTGCGAAGCGTAGAGGCTGCCACTCGCAATCTTAGGCTTGTGCCATCATCTAGCTTTATGCGGATACTTCGTAGATTTGGCAAGCTACGCTTTTTTGTTTTGTTGTTTGCGTGGCTTACATTATTTCCTACCATTGGTCCTTTTCCTGTAAAAAAACATTTTCGTGCCATTTATGCTCCTTTTTATTGTAGATTTTGCGTTTGTTTGGTGGGTTTTGGATTTTGCCAAATGCCATTTATGCTATTCAAACAACGCATACAAAGAAGCGCATTTTAGCAAATTTTTTTTACATTCGCGCTTAAACACGCTTTAATAAAGCAAAAATCTAAATAGTGTTTTGGCTACTTTTTAGCTACAATGCTTTTTTGAAAGCGATTTGTTTTATATTTTGCTTGCATTTTGCTTTTTGTATTTTATGTCCAAATTTGTATTCAACATTTTTGCATATTTGCATAAAAAGTAAGCAAGATTAAAAGATTAAAAGGTGTCTAGCAAAAAGATGATTTTATATATTCATATTCCATTTTGTGAGAGTAAATGTGGGTATTGTGCATTTAGCTCGGTAGTGCTAAAGCCAAACGATTTAGCGAGATTAAAAAAACAATACATAGACGCGCTGATTTTGGATATTTCTTATTCATTGCGAGCGTATCGGCAATATCTAGCGCAAAAATCTAGCAAATCGCATAAGGATTTTTTTAGCATTTTTAGCAGTGTAGATTCTCAAATGCTAGATTTTGGTGATTTTGTCTATGAGGGAGAATCTAGCCGCGTTGTTTTGGATTCTATCTATATCGGTGGAGGCACGCCAAATACGCTAAATGAAAGCGATTATGAGAGAATCTTTGGAGTGATTTTTGATAATGCGAGTTTGAGTAAAAACGCCCAAATCACTATCGAGGCAAATCCAAACTTGCTAAATAAACATTGGTGTAAATCCCTGCGCTCTTTTGGTGTGAATCGCATCAGTATGGGGGTGCAAAGTTTTGATAATAAAAAATTAAAATTTTTAGAGAGAGCGCATACTAGCAAGGATATTTTCAAGGCTTTGGAGTTAGCTAGCATTTTCAGAGATTCTAGCATTGATTTAATCTATGGTACGCCACTAGATTCTAAATCTTTGCTAAAAAGCGAGGTGGCAGAGGCTATGAGATTGCCTATTTCGCATATTTCAGCTTATTGTCTTATGCAAGAAAATGGCGCAAAAAATGCGACAAAATATGCCAAACTAGAATCTAAAATGAAAGATTCTAGTCCAAATCTAGCCCAAAATCAATCCAAAAACCCTGCGCTAGAATCTATGAAGCTAGATTCTAGGGATTTTGATTTTTGTGGTGATGATGGGCTAAAATCTAGTCAAATGGGCGAAATCGTGCGAAATGAGCTAGCAAAATATAATTTTTGTCAATATGAAGCTTCTAGTTTTGCAAAAAATATCGCAGGGCAAATCAGCACCAAAAGCGCGCATAATCTTAGCTATTGGCGTGGGGAAGAATACCTTGCTTGTGGGCTTTTGGCAGTGGGTAGGGTAGGGCAGTGCCGATATAGCGGGGAGGATACTTTATCTAGCTATATTGCTTCGCCTTTATCCAAACAATGCGAGTGGCTAAGCGTGGAGGATTTGGCATTTGAGCGGGTATTTTTGGGGCTTAGGAGTGAGGTTGGGATTTTGCTAAGTATTGGTTTGGAGAAGCAGATTTTAAAGGCTTTGGAGGCAAAATCTAGTCGCATAAATCCTTTTTTGCTAAAAAACAATGCAAACAATCAGCAAAATCTGCAATGTCAAAAAATAATCCCAAATGATAAATTAGAGCAAGATATAACAAACGCGCTAGAAAATCTTATCAACCCTAAGCGAATTGCCATTCTAATAAATGAGGAAAAATGCGACTTAAAAGGGCAAAATCTAATTGCTAGTGATTATTTTTTAGCCGATGAAATCGCGCTATATATCACAAGTCATTAAGGGATATTTTTTATAAACTTTGCTATAATTTTGTTTTATTTGCAAATAAACGCAGAGCCAAAATCTAGCAAAGACGCAAAATCTACGCAAAAGCGCATTGCAAGAAAATATTTGTAAGCAAATGCAAAAACTTGCACTACAAAAACTGCAAAAAAGGAGTTACAATGAGATTTTCTACCAATAGTTACCCTAGCCACAATATCCCGCTAAGCACAGATACGCACGCAAATACACGCACTTCAAGTCCTAGCAAACACTTTTTTTACAATATATGTTTATTTCAAAAGCCGTTGTTTTTTTGCGCGTTGTTTTTATCGCTATTGTTTCAAGGCTGTAAAGATAGCAATATCACTATGGCTACGGCTGCGGAGTTTAGACCTTTTGAGTATGTCGAAAACAGCGAAATAAAAGGCATAGATATTGACATAGCAAAAGAAATCGCTAAACGGCTAGACAAAAAATTAGAAATCAAAAATATGAAGTTTGATTCTGTCATATCTGCGGTAAATAGCGGTGTTGTGGATATTGCTATTAGTAGTATTACGATAAATTCTGTGCGAGAAAAAATCATAGATTTTAGCGCACCATATTATGAGGCTAGCCAAATGGTGGTAATCAAAAACAATGATCCTCGCTTTGTGAATGTTAGCTCCAAAGAAGAGTTGCTAGATAAAATCAACTCCATAAAAGGGCTAAAAATCGCCGTAGCTGTAAGCACGACAGGCTCTTCTTATGTGATGGGGGATAAGGAGTTAGGATTTAGCGGGTTTGATAATGCTACACCAAAAGCCTACACAAATAGCACGCTAGCACTAAAAGCACTCATTTACAATCAAGCAGATATTATGATAATCGATGAAATGCCCGCCACTATGCTTACAAGGGCAAATCCTACCACTAGCCTTTTGCCTTTTAGACTTACTGAAGAGTATTATGGCATAGCGATAAACAAGCAAAAATCAAAGCTAAAAGAATCTATCCAAAAAACCCTAGATGAAATGAAAAAAGACGGGACGCTAGAGGCAATCATTAGCAAGTATTTATAATTTTTTGGCGTTTTTTGGGATTTTTTGGAGTTAGATTTTGGTATTTTGCAACATAAAATCTTAAAAAATCAACACCCAAAAATCCAAAAAAATCCAAAATCAACAATACAAAAATGTTGTTTGCAAATATTTGCAAACCTGCAAAAAGGGCGTAAATGCGTGAGATTGTGCTAGTGAATTCTAAGCCATTTAAAGACATAAAGACGCTTGTGGTAAATGAAATCATATATTTTCCTTTGCATAACGCCCTAATCGAAGCGCGTATAAATCCATCAAACCCCGATATAGAGGCATTGATTTTCACTTCCAAGCACGCAATCAAATCCCTTGCAAAAGAGATAGATTCTCGCCCGCAGATGAGTAGATTTTATCAAATCCCTAGCTTTGTCATCGGCGCAGGAAGCGCACAAAGCCTGCAACAATACAATTTCAACCTTGAATATGTCTCGCCAGATTCTCACGGGGAAGTTTTTGCAAATGAGCTAATCCAAAAACTAAAGGGCAAAAACGCGCTATATATCCGCGCAAAAAAAATCGTCTCGCGCCTAGATGAGAGGCTAAATGACGCAAAAGTCTCTCTCAAACAAGTCATCGCCTATGAAAATAAAACAAAGATTTTGCCACAAAATCTAAAGCCAGCACCTCGCTCGATTTTGATATTTACAGCCCCTAGCAATTATTATTCATTTGTGCAAAATTTTGGGTGGGATGGTAGCTATGTGGCAGTGGCTATTGGAATGACGACTTTTGGCGTGCTAGCAAAGGAAAGCACGCGCTATGTCGCACCGAAGCAAAATATTGAAAGTTGCGTGGAGTTTGCAAAAGGGCTAGCACAAATTTTTCCATAAATTTGACTAAAAATCTTTGCAATAAATCAAAATCTAAATAGCGCAAAAATAGTGCAAATTTTATAAACGGCGTTTGATAAACGCTACAAAAACACCGCAAAATCTATAAAAAACTAAAAAGCCAACATTTCTAAAATCTAAAAAATCCAAAGAGGCAAAATGGCACAAATCTATGTCGCAGGTATCCATACAGACGCTGGGAAAACTCACTTTAGCGCGGCTTTTTGCTATGCTTTTAGCAAGTATAGCTATTTCAAACTTATCCAAGCAGGCGAGCCAACGGACACTTTGCGCGTAAAAGAAATATTAGATTTTGCATTTGATTTTGAAGTAGATTTTGGCAAGAAAGATTTTAGTAAAACAGATTTTAGTAAAAAAGATTTTAGGGCGCGGGATTTTGATGATTTTGACACAACGAATTTTAAGGATTTTGCTAAAGTGGATTCTACATTGCAAAACGCAAAAATGCAAGACACAAAAGATTTTATACTTGCTAATAATCAAACAAAACTACATAAAGAGGGCATAAAGCTAGCCACCCCCGCTTCCCCACATATCGCAAAAATGCGTGAAAATCTGCAATATAATGGATTAGAAATCCCCCTGCCACATTTAAGCGAAAATCCACACTGCATTATCGAGCTAGCAGGGGGGGTATATACGCCACTTGATGAAAAGCATTGTATGATTGATTTTATGCGGGAAAATCCCCGTGAGTGCGTGCTTGTGGGGAGGTATTATTTGGGGTGCATAAATCATATTTTGCTAAGTTTGGAAGCTCTTAAAAACGCTAATATAAACGCGTTATGTGTCGTAATGAGCGGGAAAAAACACTTAGCAAAAACTAGAAATATCCCAGAATCTAAAACGCTCTCAAATCCCACAAAATGCCAAACAAAAAACACAAAATCTATCCAATCTAAAATATCGCAAAATCCACAAAACATAAGTGATAATGATTTGATAGATGATTTTGTGGCGAAATACGCAGGCGTGCCTATCGTGCATTTGCCCTCTTTTGAGAATCCAAAAGATTTTATTTTTTGTGCCAAAACGCTAAAAAGTGAAATGCTACAAAAAATAGATTTTAGGTTTTAGGTTTGCAAAATCTAGGGAAAAGATTTTGTTTATTTAGCGTTTTTGGTTTGGGAATAAAAACTTTTAAAATTATCTAGGCGTTAAAAAGCGATATTCTAAAAACGCTTTTCCATAGCTTGTATGCGTGGGTTTTACGCCATCTTTGTTATCGCGATTGTTTTGCTCCATATACACGCCTACTAGCCCCAAATGCAAACCCTTATAAATATTCCAATTCGCCCCGAGCGCGATTTGGAGCTGCTCTCCTCCTAAGATTCTAGCTTCGTTGCCTTTAGAATATCGCGCCGTTAGATTAAACGCCACAGGGTCGTATTTAAACGCCACAAATCCCCACGCAGAATCTGTATTTGCTTGAAACATATTTGTTTGATGAGTGCCATTATGCCAGCCACCCGCTGCGATTATGTTGTATAAAAATGGCGTTTCATCTTCCGCTTCAAAAAGATATAGATTCCCACCCATATGTGCTTGGAGGAAGTCATTTGCACCCGTGCGGGCATAACCAGCACCGATTTTGTATCCTAGTCTTCCGCGCTCATAAGCTATGTTTGGCTGAATGGTTAGCAAGTAAGTATTGCCTAGCTTTCTATCCTCATTTATAGAGCCGAGTGCCCAGCCTTTGCGTTGTGAAGAGAGGTAATTGCCGTGCGCTAAAATCTGCAACGAAAAAGGCGAGCTACCAAACCTAAAATCTTGTGAAATCTTGCCTCCAAGCATATAGAAAAAATCAGTAAGATAGTAGGCATAAATATCCCCCAAACGATACTCTCCAACTCCTAGCTTTGCCCCTAGCACAAGCTCATTTCCACCATAATAAAGCTCTTTAAACTCCACAAAATTGCTTGTTTCCTCTCGACTTGAGTGGGCGTATTCGTTTATCCACGCGCCATAGATTTCGCCGTATTTAAAATCATAGGCGATATGTGCGCCCTGCATATGCTCTCCTACCCAATCAACAATCGCATCAAACCTCCCTGCTTGAATGCTAAAACCACGATACTCATAGCGCAAAAATGCGTTGTTATTGTTCCAATCATTGCCGACTTCATCGCCTAAATGATTGCCGATGTATTCGTGGGCATTGTGCCTCAAAGCACCGCCTAGAAGCGAAGTCGCTCCCCAAATCCCTATGGTAGCGTTTAGCAAATGGTCGTTTTTGGCATAAAAATCATAAGAGAGATTTGCGCTAAAATGAAGCGTGAGATAAGAATCCCTCTCTTTGCCTAGTATGGAGGATTTGCCAAATGTGCCTATGTGTCCATAAAGCTGTGTGCGGTTTAGGATTTGGGTGATTATGGGGTGGCGTGGTTGTGTATTTTGTTGGAGTTGATTTTGTGTGATTGCACTTTGTGTGGCTTGTGTGGCGAGTGAGTCGTTTTCTAAATCATTTGAGTTTTTATCGTTAGAATCTAGCGAAGTCGTAGAATTTGTAGAATTTGTAGAAGTGTAGTTTGCGCTAGATTTTGCATTAGATTGTGGGACAGAATCTATGCTAGATTGCGAGCTAGAATCTAGTAAATTTGCATTTAGGCTAAAATGGCTTAAAGCTAAACATACGAACACACGCGGTATCAAAGCGAAGTTTTTAGCAGACATTTTTTATTTCCTTAATGTTACAAAAATATTACAAAATCCATTTTCGTTTTAGCATAAGATTTAGCACAATGTGAAAATGTTTATGAGTAATATTAGCGTTTTTATTTTAAATAAATGATAAAGATTATGATAAAAGTTAGTCATTTTTCGCGCTTATTTGAAAATAAATGCTAAAATCTACAACGCTTTTTTAGCTTTTTTGTTTAATGAAAACTAGCACAAAATCTAGCAAATGACATTTACTGACTAATAAGGAGCAACGATGACATATACGCTTGAAAATATCACCAATACATTAGAAATATGCGAGACTTGCACGCTAGATAAATGCAAGCCAAACCATTGCTACAAAATCTCTTCTATACATTTTCCAAGCAGCGCTATCAAAGAGAGGCTTGCTTCTTTTGGTGTCGTGCGCGGTGCGCTATGCACGATGCTATGTATCGCTCCCAATAAATCCACGCTATCCATACAAGTAAATCAAACCCTAGTCGCCCTGCGCGAAGAAGAAGCAAGACTAATTTGCGTAGAGCCTATTAGCTAGACATTATGCCCTTAACGCGCATTGCAACATTTGCATAAAACCTGCTAAAAAAACTTTAAAAAAGAGCAAAAATGTCATCACAACCAAAATCTAGCAAGCAACCAAAATCCAAAAAAACCCAAAAAAGCAAAGCAAAAAAACCAAATCCAAAATCTATCGCCACGATAAAATCTCGCTTTTTAGAGCATTATCCAAACGCAAAAACCGAGCTAGTTTATAAAAATGTATATGAACTTTTGGTATGCGTGATGCTCTCTGCCCAATGCACTGATAAACGCGTAAATATCGTAACCCCCGCACTTTTTGCCCGCTATCCAAATCCAAACGAGCTATCAGATGCAGACATAAACGAACTAAAAGAGTTAATAAAATCTGTTTCGTTTTTTAACAACAAAGCTACAAATCTAATCAAAATGGCAAAACAAGTGATGGGCGATTTTGGTGGGGAAATCCCAAGCACGCAAGAGGAGCTAAAATCCCTAGCAGGCGTAGGGCAAAAAACTGCCAATGTCGTGCTGATAGAAAGCAGGCAAGCAAATGTGATGGCAGTGGATACGCATTGTTTTCGCGTGGCACATAGACTAGGGCTAAGCCACGCAAAAAGCGCGATAGAAACAGAAGCGGATTTGACAAAGATTTTTAAGGACAATCTAGCCACGCTTCATCAAGCATTTGTGCTATTTGGGAGATATATTTGCAAAGCGATAAAACCGCTGTGTCAGCAGTGCTTTTTGCAAGAATTTTGCCTAAGCAAGAGCAACTTTAAGCCCGCATAAAATCTGCATAAAATCTAAATCATTTATTTCCAAAATGCAAGCCAACACATAGCCAAAATATACGCATAAAAGGCACAAATATTGCTAGATTTTGCATAATATTGTGTAATAGTGCTATAATACTTCATTTTGTATAGCTAAAGCCAATATTTATCACGCACTAGGCTAGCAAATGTGGCTTGTAGCATAGAAACACATAGCAAGGACGATACGCAATGGAAATCATAAAAGAGAGCTTTTTTGAAGTGATTAAAAACTCTATTGGAGTTTCCCCTGAAGAATCCATAATCCCCGTAAAGAGAGGGTTTTTAGCCTCGATAGATACTTTTAGCAAAGAGCGCGAACTAGAAGTATATCTCGTGTTTAACAAGCAATTTTTGCATACAATGTGTGAGAATTTTTTGGGCGAGGAAAATCCTAGTTTGGAGGCATTAGAAGATATGGCAAAAGAGCTTGCAAATCTCGTGGTAGGACACGCCAAAGTCATCGCACAATCCAAAAACCATAATTTTACTATTTCCACACCTCAATATCTTGGTGTGCGCGTGATAAAAAACTATAATCACGGCTTGCATTTTCGGCTAGATGGCGGGGGGCATTGCAGTATTTTCATAAGAAATAAAGACTAGATTTTAGCCAATACCAACACAAACACTAGGGGCAAAAATGGCAAAAGAGCAAAAATCTATCCTTGACAAAAAGCGCACTCACACTCCAGAGGAAATCGAGCTTGCGACATACCTTGAAGAGATGATGGAGGATTATGAGGGTTTGCTTGATATGGGGGTGGTTTTTACAGCGGATTTAGGCTCTACCAAAATCCCACTTGCTGAAATACTCAAATTTGAAAAAGGCTCAATCATTGATTTGCAAAAGCCAGCGGGGGAGAGTATCGATGTGTTTGTAAATGGCAGAATCGTAGGCAAAGGCGAAGTGATGGTATATGAGCGAAGCCTAGCCATTCGCTTAAATGAAATCTTAGATTCTAATGCGATAATTTATTATATCGCTCGCACAAATCCTTATGAATAGGGATTTAGATAGTAGCGATTTAGCGCAAAACCTAGCACAAAATCAACAATAACACAAAGGGAAAAAATGCTACTTAGCCTACCGCCAATCCTAAAAAAAAGCTTAAAAAAAGGCTTACAGCAAAATCTAAAACGATTGATTGCATTAGCTTTATTTTTGCCCTGCTTTGTGCTTGCTTCACTAGAATCCAAAAATCCCTCATCACATTCACAAAACCCCTCAAAAAACCCATCACAACATATTTCAAATGTCAAACAAATCCAATCTTTCCCAGATTCTAGCCAAGATAGGCTTGATGTGTTGCTTTTGCTAGATTCTAGCTTTAGGGGGGAGGTAGGCAGTGCGACTATCGCAGATGAGCGACTTAGCGTGATTTCTAGCGTGGGGCTAGGCTCTAAATGGAGCAAGACATTTGCAGATTCCCCCATTTCTAAGCTAGAGATTATCCCGCATAATAATAACCTCTACATAAACGCCAAAGGACGCAAACGCTACTACCTAAAGCCAAGTATTTCTAAAGATAAAAGCACGCTTAGGCTTAGCTTTTATGCGGCTGATTCTGCGATGCTAGATTCTTTGCTATCTACGCCTACCACGCTAAAAGCCTCGCCGATAGAAGAAGTGTTTAGCGATATAAAAAACATTTCTACAAAATTAGCCAACAAAGAAAATCCATTTGCCTACACTGCGGAAAATACCGCTTCTCAAAAAACAGATATAAGCCTAGATTCTGCCTTGCAACCAAAGCCAAATCCCCAAAATACTCAAAATGCCAAAAACGCGCAAAATGATAGTCTTTTTGATTGGGGTGCGATAGCACAGGGCGCAGAGTTTAATGCCAGCGATTACGCGCTATATCTAGCCGTATTTGCTTGCGTGATTGCGCTTTTGTTGTTTTTGCGCTACATTATCCGCAGGGGTGGCTCTGCAAATGCCTCGCTAAAAGTCGTATCCCAAAGCCAAATCGATAGCAAAAACAAAGTCGTAATCTTTGAAACAAAAGATTATTTTTATATGGTGCTTTTGGGCGAGAAAAATAATATTTTGATTGACAAAATCCCACGCGGTGGCACAAAACCGCTAACCGTTGGTTCTGTGCTAGATTCACTAGGAGAGCCAAAAAATCCTACTAGGCTAAAAACTCAGCCCATTTCAAAGCCCGCTACTAAGACGCCTTTGTCCGCGCAAACTGCCACAAAACAGCCTATGGCTAGGACGCAAGTTGCCACTCCTAAAGCCTTTCCTCCCAAACCATCTCCGTTAGAATCTTTGCCCATTGGCAATGAAAATTCGTTTAATCAAGATTTTTGGGACGCCCTAAAAAGTGGCAAAAGATAAAAGCAAAAAAAGATAGAAAAATGGCAAACGATAAAAGGCAACATAAAACTACCAAATAAGAATAAATGAGAATCGATTATGAGACAAGCAAATGCCCTTAGCGTAGAATATAACACCCAAGATAGATTTTGGTTATCTTTTCTTTTGTCTGTGATTTTGCACATAGCCATAGTGGCTATACTATGGTTTGTCAATGAGCAACTAAAAAAGCCCAAACTCCACAAAGTCGAGCTAGATAATATTTTGTTTCTAAAAAGAGGCGATAGTTTTGATAAAAATGATGATACTCCCGGCACGCCTCCGCCATCGATTGCAAGTCCAGAGAGTGCCCCTCCCACGCCACCAAGCGCAAGCCCAAATATGCAAGAGCATAACTTCAAAGAGCAACGACAAAGCAAAAGAGTCCCCCTGCCAAATGAAAAACAAGAATCCAAAAAAACTTACCAATCCCTAAACCAGCCAAACAAACCCCCAGCGCAATCCTCAAAAGGTAGAGATAGAATCACTTCGCGCGCGATTAGCGAGCTATATGGACGAGAATGGGGGGATTTAGGTAGTGTGGAGAAAGATTTTGTAACAAACAATTTACGCGAAATCGCTCGCATAACCCAAAGCTATTTAGAATATCCTCAAGCAGCGGGCTACTTAGGACAGCAGGGCGAAAATGCCGTAGAATTTTACCTGCTACCAAATGGCGATATACAGGGGCTTAAATTGCTTCGTAGCTCTAAATTCAAATTGCTTGATGAAAATTCTACAAAAACCATTCGCATAGCATTCAAAGACTACCCGCGCCCGCAAAAACCAACACTAATTCGTTTTCATATCACTTATCGATTGCATTAGATTGCAAGATTTTGTGTTTTTCACATTATCATTGCGACAACGCATAAAGCCACAAATAAGGAAAATGTATGCATCTCACACTTACAAATCCACTTGATATGCACTTGCATTTGCGTGATGGAGCGATGTTAAAATCTGTTCTTGGATTTAGCGCGAGTGAGTTTGTGGGAGCTGTGATAATGCCAAATCTAAATCCCCCCATAGATAGCCTAAAATCCGCGATTTTTTATAAAAAGCGGATTTTAGACGCGCTAGAATCACTAGCTAAAAATCCTAACACCTCGCAAGATTTATGCAAATCTTTTCAAAATTTTTCCCCACTTTTAGCCCTATATATCACGCAAAATCTTAGCCCAAATGAGCTAGAAAAATGCGCAAAAAATACCGATAAAAAGGGCAATAAAGCAGAATTTAGGATTTTAAAACTTTATCCAAAAGGTGCGACTACGGGGAGTGAGAGGGGCGTAAAATCTATTTTAAGCAAACAAATGCTAGATATTTTTAGCGTGGCACAGGATTTTGGATTTATCCTTTGTATCCACGGGGAGAGCGCAGGAGAGGCATTGGAGCGCGAATATGAGTTTGGAGAGATTTTTGCCTATATTGCTTCGCATTTTCCTAGATTAAAAATCATCATTGAGCATCTTAGCGATCATCGTTCATTGCCACTTTTAGATGAGTTTAGCAATATTTTTGCGACACTCACTATGCACCATATCACGCTAGATATAAACGCGCTTTTGGGAGGCACTTTGCAGCCTCATTATTTTTGCAAACCTGTGCTAAAGCGCGTAGTCGATAGAGAGGCTTTAGCACGCTACGCGCTAAGCGCAAATCCTAAAGTTAGCTTTGGCTCTGATTCTGCCCCGCATAGTTTGCAAGCCAAACTCACGCAAGGCGCAGCGGGGATTTTTAGCGCACCAAATCTTTTGGCACAATTAGCAGAATTTTTTGATTCTCGCAACGCGCTAAAAAACTTGCAAGCATTTGTGAGCGACAATGCGATGAAAATCTATGGGCTAGAATCACATTTTACGCATTTGCCACGCAAATGTATCACGCTAGAGAGGGCAAAATCTGCTATCCCAAACGCGGTGCGTATAAGTGAAAGCATAAGCGAGAGAGTAAATGATAATGTGGATTTTGATAGCAAAGATTTTTTGCAAGATTTTGCAAAAGATTGCGTGATACCATTTCGCGCAGGGGAGCAAATCAAATGGCAAGTCCGCAAAATCAAAATCCAAAATCCTAAAATCTAAACAAGTCAAAATCTAACAAGGCACGCGAATGAAAGATAATGTGTTTGCAAAAAACCTCTCTATCTTAAGTCAAATAGACCCCGCACTTTTTTACGCGCTTACAAACTGCAAGCCAAACGAAAAATATGAAGTGTTTATGGATAGCGACCCTGCAAATTATAATATCATCGACAAGGGGGAGAATACGCCCAAAAATATCCCCGATAACGCTACTCCAAATAACAAAACCAAAAATAACCAAAATCTAGCCCAAAATCTAAAAGTGTTTGCTAAAAATCAAAATGACAAAATCAACCAACATCTACATTCCCAAAACCAAACTCCGCAAAATCTAATCTCTAAAATCCCAACGCCAATGTATCTCTCCAAACCCATAGATGAAATAATGCAAAAAAATACCGACTTAGTGGGGTATTCTTACTACCCATTTTTGTATATGTATGGACTTGGCAATGGCGTGCTTTTAAAGCTACTTTTTAATGAGCAACGACAGCGCATAGTTGTTTTTGAGCCAGAATTAGAGATTATTTTTATCGTGCTAAATTTGCTTGATTTTTCAAGCGAGTTGCAAGCACAAAAGCTAGTGATTATCCACTCTCCGCAGGTAAATTATATTCGTATAGATTCCCTTTTTGATAGCAACAAATACGCTAGAATCTTTGTCAAAACTTATGATTTGTTGCTATCTTGCAACTATTATGAAAAATATCAAGATGATATTTTGCGTATCAATGGCTATTTTATCAAAGCCATAGAGCAAGCCGTAGTAAGCGTAGGAAATGATGCGCAAGATTCTCTCATAGGCATTTTGCACCATATTATCAACTTGCCAGATTCTTTGCGCTCGCCAAATGTCGATGAGCTATATCGCGCGCTAAAGGGTAGGGACACTGCTATTATCATTTCCACAGGACCTAGCTTGCATAAGCAACTTCCTTTGCTAAAATCTATCGCACCTTATGCGACATTGCTTTGTATCGATGCGAGCTTCCCCATACTGCATAAACACGGAATCAAACCAGATATTGTCATAAGCCTAGAGCGCGTGAAAGAGAGTGCAAAATTTTACACAGATACGCCAAAGGAAGCGCAAGAGGGCGTGATTTTTTGCCTTACTTCTATCGTGCATAATGACACCAAAAACGCCATAACAAAGGGAGTAAAACAATTTAGTTTCCGTCCGTTTGGTTATACAAGCCTTTTTGGATTCCACGAATATGGCTATCTAGGCATAGGAATGAGTGCTGCAAATATGGCGTATGAAATCGCAATGTGTGCGAAGTTTAAGCGATGTGTGTTTATCGGGCAGGATTTGGCTTTTGGACAAGATGGACGGACACATTCACAAGATGCAATCTATGGCACAAAAGAAAAACAATACAAACAACAGGGCATAATGATACCCAAATACGGCGGTGGAGGCGAGGTAGAAACTAGCAAAGTTTGGAAGCTATTTTTGCATTTTTTTGAAAAAGACATAGCCCGCACAAAAGAAATGGAAGTGATAAATTCCACAGAGGGTGGAGCGCGTATAAATGGCACAAAAGAGATTCCTTTTGCTAAAGTCTGCGAGATGATAAAATCTAATTCCACCCCAAAATCTGCGATAAATTTAGCAACCCCAAGTCAAAAAATGAGCGAAAAAAATATCATTTTGGCTTACAAAAAATGCCTAGACATCATCAAATATGGCAAAAATCAAAAAAAGAAAATCGAAGCTGTGTTTTTGCGGTTGGTAAAAGAGCTAGAGAGGGTAGAAAATCTAAACAAAAAAGGGCAGTTAGAAAAAATAGATTTTGATAAGCTAGGCAAGATAAGCGAACAAATCGAGGGGATAAAATCCCTATTTAGCGAGGTAAAATTTACCAACTATTTTTTAGACGCCATTCAGTCTTATATATTTCATCAAGAGCTAGACATAGCAAAAGTAGTCGCCACATACACAAAAGACGAAGAGGGGTTAAAAGCAAAGCAACTAGAGTGGCTTTATTATCATAAATATTGGCTTTTTTCGCTAGCAGGCGGGATAGAATGTGTGATAGAATCTGTGAAGCGTGGGCTAGGGCAGTGGCAAAAAAGCGATTTAGCAATCATTCAAAACGCAGGAGTGAAAACGCTAGATTTACCTAGCGATTAGCCTTATAGTCCGCCTTAGATTGGATTTATAATTAACTTTTAGCCTTAATAAAGTAGCTTTAAGTTATGATACACACGATGAAAAACAAGTATATCACCACACAATAAAAAAACTTTGCAAGAATTTAAGAGGCTAAGAGAATCAAACACAAGAGAGATTTAAAAAAAGATTCTTAAATATGTTTCTACTTCGCTTACACTCTTAACTTTGCAAGAAGTCTTGATATTGAAGCTGTTAAAATTGCAAAATTAAGCAACATTTCTCGTCAAAGTGTCAATAATCAATCAAATCCGCATTTTAATCGCCAAAGAATGTGAGAAAACTTCTAAAATGCAAGGCGAAATTGAAGTTGATGAAAGCAACCTTTTGATATAGATTTTGGGTGCTAAAAGAGTGAGAGGCAAAAGAGGCAGGGGAGCAGGTAAAAAAACACCCGTATTTGGTATGCTAAAACGAAATAATTGTGTTTATACTCAAATTGTAAAACATTGCTCTGCAGATGAGCTGTTGCCTATAATAAGGGATTTAAGCAATATGAATGAAACAGAATTTTATAGTGATTGTTGGGGGGCTTATGATGGATTAGTAGATTTCGGTGCAAAGGCACATTATCGAGTCAAACACTCAAAAAATGAGTTTGCTTTAGGTAGAAAGCACATAAATGGTATTGAAAATGTTTTTGCTTCGCTAATGCTTGCAACTGCAAGCAAAAGTGGCTATGCAAAGCATAGATTAGCTAAATTAAAGGAATCAAAAAAGAGAATTTTTTGCTTCATTTAAAAGAAACAGAATTTAGGTATAATACTCAAATTAAACAGCAAGATTTGTATAAAATCTTGGCACAAAAATGATAAAAAATCAATCGCTTAAGTTGTCTTGAGTCTTGCTTAAATTCTGTATTATAGGCAAAAGTTCATCTGCAGAGCAATGCTTTACAATTTGAGTATAAACACAATTATTTCGTTTTCACATACCTTTTGCTTGCAGTTGCAAGCAAAATAAAGCAAAAAATACAGAAGTTTTTTTGCCAGCTACTCGCCCTCTTTTGCCTCTTACTATTTTAGCACCCAAAATCTATAATCAAAAGATTGCTTTCATCAACTTCAATTTCGCCTTGCATTTTAGAAGTTTTCTCACATTCTTTGGCGATTAAAATGCGGATTTGCTTAAAGATTTTATTGACACTTTGACGAGAAATGTTGCTTAATTTTGACATTTTAGAAGCCTCAATATCAAGACTTCTTACAAAAGTTAAGAACATAAGCGAAGTAGAAACATATTTAAGAATCTTTTTTTAAATCTATCTTGTTTTTGATTCTCTTAGCCTCTTAAATTCTTGCAAAGGTTTTTATGTGTAGCAATATACTTGTTTTTCATCGGCGCAATCGAAACAATCATAACTTAAGACTCCTTTATGTGGGATTAAGTTGGATTGAGCCAAAAAAAAATCAAAAAGCCTAGCAATGACAATCAAAACAAGTTACTATGATTTTTGCATAAATTAAACTTTTTTTTATGATAGTTTTGCTAAAATCGTGGCTTTTATCTTTTAAAAAAACTTAACAAAAAGGTAGTCAAATGAAAAAAGGTATCCACCCAGAGTATGTCCCCTGCAAAGTAACTTGCGTAACAAGCGGTAAGCAAATCGAAGTGCTAAGCACAAAGCCTGAAATCCGCATAGATATTTCTAGCTTTTGCCACCCTTTCTATACAGGAAGTGATAAAATCGCCGACACCACAGGGCGAGTAGAAAAATTCCGCCAAAAATACAATATGAAATAGCGTTTGTGATATTTGATTAAAGCTAGATTTTAGTGCTTAGATTTATCCCCACTCCGTTAGGGAATCTAAAAGACATTACCCTTAGGAGTTTAGAGCATTTAGCCACTGCGCAAGTTATCTTGTGTGAAGATACGCGAGTGGCAAAAAGCCTCCTAAAGAATCTTTTTGAGAGATTTGAGAGGGATTCTCGCTTGCTTTGTGAGATTTTTTGTGGCACGCTAGATTCTAGCGATTCTCCCCCTACGCTAAATCCTAATTCAAAACGATTTATTTCCCTGCATTCTCATAACCAAAAAGATTTCATCTCCACACTTACGCCAGATTTTTTTGCTAAAGAAGTAGCGTATATAAGCGATGCAGGTATGCCTAGTATCTGCGATCCTGGGGCATTGCTTATCCAATATATGCAAGAGCATAATTTGTGCTATGATGTGCTTGTGGGTGGCTGTGCGCTAAGCGTGGCGTTTTGTTTTAGTGGATTTGCGTTTCAGGGGTTTGTTTTTGGTGGATTTTTGCCACACAAGCCAAAAGAGCGAGCGCACAAACTCCAAGAATGTGCCAACGCAACAATGCCAATTATTTGGTATGAATCCCCGCATAGAATCTTAGATACGCTAAATGACATAGCTAGGATTTTGCCTGCTACACGAGTGTTTGCCATAAAAGAGATTAGCAAAATCTATCAACGGCATTTTTTAGGAAGCGCAGATGAGATTTTATCTATGCTTAGTAAAAATACCACAAAGCAAAAATCTACCAAAAATTATGATGATAAAATCTTGCAGGGCGAATGGGTGGTTATTTTAGAGCCTAGCCAAAATCCAAGCGAGTATTTAAAACTAAGTCAAAATGATATTATCGCCCTAGAGATACCCCCCAAAATCAAAGCTAAAATGCTTTCAAGCCTCACGGGCAAAGACACCAAAGAAATCTACTCAAATCTCATAAAAAAGCAAAATCTTAAAAACAAAATCTAAAAATACGCAAAAAGCAAAACACAATAAAACGCAAAACGAAAAATAAAAGGAACATTTAAAATGCCAACGACAAATCCCGCAACTAGCAAAGAAAACACCAAAGAATCCACAAAAAAAGCCACCCAAAAAACTATCAAAACAATTATCAAAAAATCTAGCCCATATTTTAATAAAGATTTTGCCAAAAATGATTCTACCCACAAAAAAAATAGCCAAACAAAAATTAGCAAAAAAAATGCTAGCCAAAATCATTTTAACCAAAATGATTTTAAAAAAGACGATTCTAGCCAAAAAGATTCTAGCCACCCTAGAGAATCCCTTATCATTTATGGCAAGCAGATTTTGCTTTTTGCCATTGCCCATCACGCTGATAAAATCGAGCAAATCTATCTTTCAAAAGAAGTCGATAAAGCAATGTTTGCCAAACTAAAATCTACTCATAAACCTATCATAAAAATCGACAACAAAAAAGCCCAAGCTCTAGCGCGTGGTGGGAATCATCAGGGATTTTTAGCTAGTATTTATCCACCACGCATTCTTAGCCTAAAACAAATCAAAGCCTTTGATAAAATCCTTGTGCTTTGTGGGCTAAATGATATGGGAAATATCGGCTCGATTTTTCGTAGTGGCTATGCTTTAGGCGTAGATGGGATTATATTAGCGGATAATTTTTTAGATATAGATGATAAAAAAAACGCAACAAAAAATGCTCAAAAATTATCCACCATTTTGCGCTCTTCAGCTGGCGCGGCACTTAGTATGCCTTTTTGCATAGTCTCTAGCGCGCTTAGTATCATAAATGAGCTAAAAGAGGCTGGATTTGCTATCTATGGTAGTGGAACAAAAGGCGAAAACATCACAAACGCACAACATTTAGCAAATAACAAATGGGCGTTATTTCTTGGTGGTGAAGCAAGTGGATTATGCGGAAAAATAACAAAAAAATTTGATAAAATTCTAAGCATAAAAATGCACCGTAGTTTTGACTCGCTAAATGTAAGCGTAGCAGCGGGAATTCTTATATCATATTTACTACATTAAAAGGAGTTAGAATGGATAACAATATCCAAAAACTACAACAAATAGGACTTAAAGAAATTTCTAAGCAGACAAGGATTTCAAACTCTCGCTTAAAAGATATTTTTGAGCAGAATTTTTCAAATTTTAAGCGCGTTCATTTGGTGGGATTTTTGCAGATTTTAGAGCGCGAATATAAGTTGGATTTATCAAGCGTGTTGCAAGCCTATGATAATTTCCACGAAAATGGCGGGATACAATATAGCACTGACAACACGCAAGAATCACAATATGACACCCAAAATCTCACAAATACTTCTACCTCGCAAACACCACGACAAGCACCGCACTCCACACAAGAATCTAACACCAAACAAACAAGCCAAAAAGAGCCTAACATAGATACTTCTTTTGATTTTGGAGTAGGTGCTAGCGAGTCTAAAGCACAGCAAGAAACTCCCAAAAAAGAGATTCCACAAATTGATTTGCGACTTAGCATTGATGAGCCACAAAAGCAAGATGAAAAAGAAAGTCAAGAGCCAAAATCTAGCAAACTAGAATCTAGCGAGTCAAAAAAGCCAAAATCTCAAAAATCCAAAAAAACAATCCAAAATGAAGTAAGTTTTGATACGCAAAAAAGGCGATATGATAGCATTGACACACGCAAGAAAGAAGCCATTTCTAAGCAAAGATTTTACCTTACGATTGTTTGCACGATTATTGCGGTGCTGATATATCTTATTTACCAAAATCTATCTAGCAAAAATGAGGCAAAAAACGAATCAAATTATGATTTTGGGCTACCAGAAGACATCACTAAGCCAAACTATAATGAACAATCACAAAGCCAAGAGGGCGATATGATACAAAGCGAGGGAATGCAAGAAATAAAAGAAGAAAACCCAAGCGATACGCAAACTAGCGAGCAAAATATAGAATCTAACACGCAAGATAGCAACGCCCAACAAAATCTTGTAAATGATATATCCACACAAAGCCAGCTCCAATCCTTGCAACCCACACAATCCACGACAAACGCGCAATCTCAAGCTCCACAAATCGCGGGTAAAATGGTAATCAAAGCTGAAAATATGCTATGGTTTGATATTGTGGATTTGGATACTAATAGACGCAAATATCAAGGCGTTACAAGCGATACTTATTCCATTGACAAAGATGATAATCACAAATGGTTACTTGCATTTGGACATAGTAACTTTAGCCTAAGTATGAATGGCGCAGTTGTCGAAGTCCCAAGACTTGATATTCCGCTGTATTTTATCTATGAGCCAGGAAGCGGTTTTAGACGCATAGATAATGTAACTTATAAACGACTATCTGATCAAGCAAGATAGTTTTGATACATAGATTTTTATAGCGTTTTTAGCCCAAATCCACAAAATCTAGCAAAATCTTATTTATGAGTTATAAGATTTTGCTTTTAGATTTTGGTAAATGCTAAGACGCCTTACAACAAACTTCAAAAAGGCAAAAGATGAAAAAGATTTTATGTTGTTTTTTACTATCTTTAACCGTAAGTGTAGCTGATATAGTCGATGACAAAGTCCAAGAAATCATAGGCGAACAATCCTACAACCAAAACAAAAACTTCATAAACAAAATATTCCAAAACAAAGCCCGCTTTATCATCTCTAGCGCAGGGAGTGAGCGCGTAAATATCGCACTGCTACTAAAAGAGCTAAAAGATAATGGGCTATTACAGTTAAAATTTCCCACACCTTTAGAGCTAAGAGCGAGATTTATCTCTGAGACTTCGCCCGTGCTACTAAGCTATACGCTAAATAATGTTTTATCCTCCATTGGCTATTCATTTTTTATCACTTCAAAATCCGCCAAAGCAAAAAATATGTCTATGATAGAGTTTTCGCTCATCACCGAGCACGCTTTGGATCCTATGATTTTGATAGGCGAGCTACAAAGGAGAGGTTTTCGCTTAAATGAAATGAAAAGACTATCTATAAATGAATGGGAATACCACATAAGCGCGACAAATCCACAGCTTTTTAATGCAAAGCCTATAAGCGTGGGAAATACGCTTAGCCTGCGTGAAGTAAGCGGGCAGTATTGGCTAAATACGATTTCAAAAGGCACGCTCATCATCAATGCAAATGGTAGGTGGATTCCCCGCGTGGTATGCTATGATAAAAATTTGGAGATTATCAACCTTGTAGTTGCTAAATCCCCACAAACAAGGCTAAATCTAAAGATTGACAACAAAACTGCGTTTGTGATGATAACCGATGCACAAAATCCAGCGATGATAAAGCAAATCGACATTGCGTTTTCATTTTAGATTTTATAGATTTTTGATTTTGTTTTATTAGATTTTGTGGATTTTAAGAAAAAAATCTAAATAGTAAATATCCCCAAAAAATAAACGCGCTAATAAGGAGCGCGACATAGCATTTTCTAGAAAAAATCGCGCTAAGGCTTAGTGCCACATAGGCAAGTGTGAGTGGCAAAGATAGATAATAATCAATACTTGGAATCTCCAAATTTATCACCATATCTAGCCATTTATCAGCTATCCCGCCAAATCCAAAAATATGCAAAAAAATAGCCAACGGAAAAAACACCACAAATGCCAAACTAACAGGAATGCTAACAAACTGATAAGGCGAAAAATACGGGAAAAAATAATGCACCAATGGTGTAATGCTAAAAAACACTGCCACATTAAACGCCACCCAATACCACAAAACATAAAATCTACTTTGAAATTTGGGAAAATATTTGACAAACAAAAATATATAAAATACGCCTGCCATTGATAAAATAAAGCCTATATTAAACGCTGCGCTAGGAAAAAATGCGATACAAATGCACCCAACTAATGCTAAAAGTTTGAAATTTAATATTTCTAACCCCCAAAAAAGTAGTAAAAATCCCAAACCCCCCATAACAAGCGCGCGCAAAAAAGACGGAGTAAAATCTAGCAAGACTAAATACGCACACATAAAAAACAAAATTATCGCACCTAAGTCGTATAATTCATTGCGATAGCTAAAAAATCTGCGTTGAGCTAGGCGATAAAAAGGCGCAAAAATAGCAAACAAAAATGCACTTAACACACCCAAATGAAATCCGCTAATAGCGATAATATGGGCTAATCCCAAACGATTTGCCACTTCTCGCCATTGTTTATGCAAAGAATCCGCAAAAAAAAGCGCACTAAAAAGGCTTGCGTGGATTTGGCTATCGTGCTGATTTGCAAAATATTGCTTTAGCGGTGCGCTAAATTCTTTTTTAGGCATTAGCGAAATGCTAAACGCAATAAAAAAACAACTCTTAAAATATTCTACAAAACTGCATTGCGTCTTGGTGTTTGGCTTATTGTTTAGCTTGCCATATACGCGGATAAATCGCCCTTGCAAGTCTTTTAGATTTTCTTTGGAGGTAATATAAAAAATATGCCCATCTGATTCTAGCTTCATCACGGTGTAGGGTTTATCTGGCTTATTTTCTTTTGTTTTTTGGTATTGGAGCAGGACTTGGGCTTGTATCTCTGCTGGATTTTCAAAAGGTAGGGTGCTGTATTTGTGGTATTCATACGCGATTTTTGCTATGCAAAGTAGGCTAAGCAAAGCTATGGCGATACACCATTGTTTTGTGCCATCTAGCAGGGGGATTTGATAAGGGGAAAATCTTGCTTTTTTTGTCATAGACGCGGGCAATGCCTTTTATGCGATAAATGATAGAATCTAAAATGAATAAATGTGGCAAAATGATTATCTACGATACCATTTTGGCGGGTTTGATTCTAGTTTTGTGCCTACAAATACCAAATCTTTTTGGATATTTCTGCGGAGTTTATTACCCCAACTGCTAAGGGTTTTGTTAAATTTTTTGGCATTGTGAAACATTTTGGAAATATTGCGGACTTTTGAAACATTCCAATCGCTAATATCCGCGTTAAAAAACTCATTGCCTTCAAACATTGATTGCATATCTACTACCCTGCTTGTATCCCAATCCTCAATCCCCCTAAAATCCTCCCTACAAGACAAAAACGCTTCATTGCAAGCAAACAAATATCCCATATCTGTGATTTTGCTTGTATCGATTTGGCTAAGTTTTATGCTTTGATTTTGCACGAGTGAGACTAGCTCACTATGGGAGGTTGGCTGATATTTTCTAGGCTTTTTTTGCTCTAGCGGGAAAGGCAACATTTCATCTTCTATGACATCTGCATCGTATGGGCTAAGCCCTTGAGGGAGGGTAAAACTGCCTGCTTGAGATAGAGGGTTTAGCAACATTTCATTTTCTTCATTGGTAGTGGGATTGGCATAAGAAGAAGTGAAAGTAAATTCACGCAAATCAACTTCTTTAGTTTTTGGTTTCCATTGTGTTTTTACTTTTTTTCTAGGTTTATTTCCTATGTGGTTGTCTCTAATCTTTTTAAAAGACACTTTTTGCTTATGTTTTGGCTTTTTTGCATCTTGCCTTACTAATTCATCAAATTTTTCAAAATCAAGCCCCGTCATCTTGCCACAGCCACTCATACACACAGCGACAAAAAATAAACAAAAAAGCCAACACAAAGAAGTCATAGATTTTGTGATAAACGCAGTTTTTGTAATGCTTTTGTAGTAATTGCGGGGAGTGTGAGTAATGTTTATAGCCTGCATTGCTATTCCTTATAAGATTGCGATTTGCTAAAATCTAAAAAGCCAAAATCTAGCATAATGCTAAAAATGCCACAAAAATAAATTTTTATGCTTTGATGAGAGTGTGTCGTTGATTTGGTGTCGCGTTTGTTATAGCGTTTATCATTGTAGCAGAATTTTACGCTTATGCCTCCTCTATTCGTATAATAATAGGCTTAGATAGCACAACTTCTAGGGCTTCTAGCTTGATTATGGCGTTTTGGATAGCGGATTCTGTGGTGGTGTGAGTGGATAGCAAGATTTTGGCTTTTTGGTTTATGTCATTTTTTACATTTTGATTGTCAAAGTCCGCATTTGCAATATCTTCGCCACACTCGCTTGGCTTTTGTAAAAAAGTGCTTATAGAAATATGGTTGCGACTTAGCACAGAGGCGATTTTTTCTAGCACGCCATAAGTGTCGATAGCTAAAATCCGCATATAATAGCTGCTTTGTATTTGCTCTTTTGGGATTATGCTAAGGGGTTGTGAAGTATGAAATCCTAGCATATTGCCGCTATTTCCCTGTGCGATTTTGCCTCGCGCTATTTCGATCAAATCACTTATCACCGAGCTAGCAGTCGCTTCCCCTCCTGCCCCCGCACCATAATACACGCTCTCTCCCACACTATCGCCCACTACGGATATGGCATTCATCACGCCATCGACTTTTGCTAAAAGCATTTGTGATTTTATCATCGCAGGGTGGATTCTAAGCTCGATTTGCTCTCCGCGCTTTTTTGCTATGCCAAGTAGCTTTATGGTATAGCCAAACTCCCGTGCAAACTCAATATCTTCTTTTGCTAGATTTTCTATGCCTTCGATTAAAATCTCTTCAGGGCGAGAATCTATCCCATAAGCAAGGCTAGCTAAAATCAAAAGTTTATGTGCCGCATCTGTGCCATTTATATCAAGTGTGGGGTCTGCTTCGGCATAGCCTAGATTTTGTGCCTGCTTTAGTGCGCGTGTAAAATCCCAGCCCTCATTGCACATTTTGCTTAATATGTAGTTGCTTGTGCCATTTAGGATTCCGCGAATGGCTAAGATATGATTTGCGCTTAGCCCATCTTTTAATGCCTTTATGATAGGGATTCCACCGCATACGCTTGCTTCAAAGCCGATTGGCGTTTTTGCTAGCTGTTCTAGCTCGTAGCGATGATATGCTAGCATTGCTTTATTTGCTGTTACAAACGCTTTGTGTTGGCTTAGGGCGATTTTTGCGATATTATAGGCGTCTTGCACTCCCCCCATTAGCTCGACTATGACATCGATTTCATTATCATACAGGACTTCATCAGCATTATCACTTAGTGGGATTGTCGCGTCTTTGTGCTTGGATAAATTTTTAACGATTCCTTTTTTGATTACGATTTCTACGCCCGTGCGAGCAGTGATGATTTTTTTATTTTGTTGCAAGATTTTAGCAACTGCACCGCCGACTACGCCTACGCCTATAAGCCCGATTTTAAGCTGTTTTTGCATTATTTCCCTTTAGGTTATTTCGCTCTAATATAAAAAATTCCATTACTGCCATTCGCACCGCCACGCCATTTCGCACTTGTTGCAAGACTTTGCACCGAGAATCTTTTAGCAATTCATCTTCTATGTCAATATTATGATGCACGGGTCCGGGGTGCATTATGACTATGTTTTTATCGCCGATTAGATTTCGCGTTAGGCAAAAATTATGCGCATAATCTCTCAAAGAGCCATAATTTTGCTTACTATGTCGCTCCGTTTGCGTGCGTAGCGAGATGATAGCGTCTAAATCTTTTAATGCCTCTTTTAGATTGTGTGTGCTTTTTAAGCGATGATTTCCTAGAAAATGAGGCGGGGCAATCAGTGTCAAATCCACGCCATATCGACTTAAAAGCTCGATATTGCTATTTGCTACGCGAGAGGATTTTATATCGCCTACTATGCCGATTTTTTTGCCCTCTAGTTTGTCGCTAAAGCATTGTTTTAGGGTTAGCAAGTCTAGCAAAGCTTGCGTTGGGTGGGCGTGTGCGCCATCGCCACCATTTATGATTGGGCAAGATACGGATTTTTTTAGATGCACAGGCGCACCAGAGCTTTGATGACGGATAATGATTGCATCAGGGCTCATCGCATTTAGATTTGCAGCCGTGTCGCTTATGGTTTCGCCTTTTGTGGTGGAGGAGCGCGAGACATCTAGCCTTGTAACCGCTCCGCCTAGATTTTTTATCGCGCATTCAAAGCTACTAAGCGTGCGCGTGGAGTTTTCAAAAAAAATCGTAATGATATTTTTGCCAAATAAACTTTGTTTGATTTGCCCTTTTGTTTCGTTATTTTTCTTGCTAGATTCTTGCGTATTTGTTCTTAGATTAGAATCCAAAAATGGCAAAAATCCCTTAGCCTTTGTCAAAATATGCTCTACTTCATCTTTGCTTAAATCATTTGTTTGGATAAGGTGTCGTGTATCTGCGTTTTGCATTGTTTTCCTTAAAGATTTTGGTGCAAGTTTTTGTGTGATTTGGTTGTTTTGGTTTGTTTTTATGGGATACAAAAATGGATTTGGTTTATTTATTTTGCAAGTGTGGCTATAATTTTAGCTTATTTTTAGCAAATAATAAAATCTAAGGGCATTTACATAAACAATAAAATAAAAAAGAAAATCTAAAAATTTTAAGATGATTAGGAGAATCTATGCGCTTTTTGCTATCCCAAATCCGAGTTTTTTTATCTCAAAATCTTTTGTTTATTGCTATGTTTTTTGCGTCATTTTTTTTCACTTCTTGTTCGACTTATTTTTTGCGCCCATTTGCTCCACAAACCTTAGAAGAAAAAAAAATCCAAGCAACAAGAAGTGTCCAAATCATCAAAGACAATCAAGTAGAAACAATGGTTTTTGCGACTTTTCTAAACGATATAGAACATTCGTTTTATCCAAATTTAATGTATTTTTTTGTAGAGATTACCGATGCAAATCATAGACAAATAAATCTAGCTAGATTTTCGTTTTCTCTCATCGATAAACAGGGCAATAAGCACGCTCCAAACTACATAAAAGAATTTTCCAAAGATGAGTTTGATGAAATCATTAGCCCGCTAAATAAATGGTCGCAATGCTACTTAGTAGCATTTGATAAATCTAGCAATATTGATGAAAAAAATATTTCTTTGCAAATGATTGTCGATGATGAATCTTACGCGCTAGATTTTAGTTTTTATATCTTGCCTTTTTCGATTATATAACGCATAATGGAATCTGCTAACAATGAGGCTAGATATTGCGCTAGTAAAAAACGGCTATGTTGATAGCAGGCAAAAGGCTAGTGAAGCGATAAAAGCGGGGTTTGTCAGTGTGGATTTTGCTACTATCATAAAACCATCTTTTGAAGTGGGGGAAAATGCAAATATCTCTCTAAGCGATGATAAAATCTATGTTTCGCGCTCGGCATTAAAACTAAAAGGATTTTTGGTAGATTTGGGGTTTAGTAGTGATTTTGGCAATGGCAAAAAAGCCATTGATGTGGGGGCGTCTAGAGGTGGATTTAGCGAGGTTTTGTTAGATTTTGGATTTGAGGCAATATGTTGCGTAGATGTAGGTAGTAACCAACTCCATAATAAACTAAGGCAAAATCCACGCATACAATGCTTTGAAAACTGCGATATAAGGGATTTTGCAACGCGATACAATGCAAAATCTTGCACAAATGATTTGAGTGCGCACAATCTACAAAATACAGATTTTCAAGATTTGCAAAATCTAACAAAAACAAGTTTGCAAGATTTTAGCACGCAATCTAAGCCATTTGACTTGCTAGTATGTGATGTCAGCTTTATAAAGCTAGATAAGATTTTGCATTCATTAGAAATGCTAAGCGATGAAATGATATTGCTATATAAGCCACAATTTGAAGTAGGCAAAGAGGCAAAACGCAATAAAAAAGGCGTGCTACTTCAAAGCAACGAAAATGACACAATCAAGCAAAATCTAGCGCGATTTAGTCAAAAACTAGAGCAAAAAGGATTTTGTATCATAAACATTTCAAAATCTCATATCAAAGGAAAAGAGGGAAATGAAGAATTTTTTATCTATACCAAAAAATAATACGATTTCAAGTGTTGCGATTGGGAAATTTGATGGATTGCATTTAGGACACCAAAGCCTCATAAACGCGCTTTTAGATTCTGCTTTGAGTGCGGGAGAAATCGGAGCAAAATCTAGCCACAAACATTGCGCGATTATCATTATAGATACGCATTCAAGCGAGTTTTTGACTTCGTTGCAAGATAGATTTGAAAAAATAGCAAAAATTGATTCTAGACTGCAGGCTTTTAGGCTAGATTTAGAATCTGTGCGGGATTTTAGCGGGGTAGATTTTGTGGCATTTTTGCAAAATCTATTGCCAAATTTAGAGCAAATTATCGTTGGCTATGATTTTGCGTTTGGTAAAAATCGTTTATTTGGAGCGGAGGATTTGCGTGAGATTTTTCAAAACAAACATAACAAAAGCAAAAAATACAAAAAAAGAGAGGTTATCATAATCCCAAAAGTATCTCAAAATGGCGTGCCACTGCACTCTAGCGTAGTAAAAGATTTGATAATGCACGGGGATATGCTAGTGGCAAATACAATGCTAGGGTGGAAATATAAAATAAAAGGCAATATCATAAGTGGGCAGGGTATAGGCAAAAAAGAGATTTTCCCCACGATAAATCTGCAAGTAAATGGCTATATCTTGCCTGCAAATGGCGTGTATGCTACGCGCACAAATGGGCTAGATTCTGTGAGCTTTATAGGGACTAGGCTTAGCACTGATGGGAATTTTTCTATTGAAACACACATTTTGGGGGATTTTAAGGATTTTGTAGATTCTAGCAATGTGACAGATTCTGCGGATTTTGGAGGCGTTTTGGAATCTAGTTTTGGGGATTTTAGGGGTTTTATGGTGGAGGATTTTATGGTAGAAGTAGAGTTTATAAAAAAGCTAAGGGAAAATCGCCATTTTGACTCGCTACCCCTGCTAAAATCCCAAATCAAACAAGACATTTGCAACGCCAAAGAGGTGCTAAAGAAATGCTAAAGAGGTGCTAAAAAACTTTGCAAAAATCTAAAATAATAGATTTTGGATTTGCCATAGATTTGCAAAAAGTAATCAAAAATTTTATGCTACAATTTTGTTTTTTAAATCTCACCTTAAAAGGACAGACAATGAAAAACACATTCAAACGCACATTTCAACCGCTTGAAATCGCGGTAAAAAAGGCACTTGGCATTCGCAAAAAGCGCAAAGGGCAGATTTTTGACTCAAATGGATTTGCAATAAATTCACGCGAAAAAATCACGCGCTACGCTCTTTCTCTCCCGCTTTTTGTAAAGATTCGCACTCTCACAAATGCCACCGAATTTAGCGCACAAATAGGGGGGGGGGAAATAGCACTAAATCGCTACTCTACACAATAAAAACGCACTACAAAATCTTTGGCATTACCATTTGGCGCAAAACTACCACGCGAATTTATAAAGATTTAGGCAACTTCTTTGGCAAATCCCCGCTAAAATTCAAACTCCAAAATACGCCTGATGATTTTTATCTAGCATTTCGGGGTGGAGGTATCGGCAAATATATCTCCACAAGCCCAAATATTGAAAGCGAAATTTTTGCGCTATGTGCGGGATTAAGCGTAGAAAATCAAATTTGGCTACTTCGGCAAATTTACCGCGAAAAGTTTGCTTACGAAACTAACTCTTGGCGCGTTGATAATCTCACGCAAGATGAGCGCGATGAACTCACAAAAATCTACACAGAGTTTTACCCAAATATTTTCAAACTTGCTGAAAATCTTTACAGCTACGATGGTTACTTTTTCCCTACGAATTTTTGCGAAATCTCTGTAATGTGGCACAAGCATAGTTTGCATATTTTAGAGCCACAGACTTTGGAGCGAATGCGAAGCAAGGATTTTATCGATGTGGGCGCGTGTATCGGCGATAGCGCGGTGCTATTTGAGAGAGAATTTTGCGATAAAAATATTTACACTTTTGAGCCGACAAGAGAAAATTTTAGGCTTCTTAAACGCACTTTGGAGCTAAATAATTCAAAACGCATAATCCCTGTAAATAAGGCTTTGGGGGCGGAAAAAGGCGAGATAACAATCAATTATCGCCCAGAATGTATCGGTGGTAGTAGCGCGATTTTTGGCGATGATAGCGCGATTGCTGAGAGTGTGGAAGTAACGACACTTGATGATTTTGTGCGTGAGCATAATATCGAAGTTGGCTTTATCAAAGTCGATATTGAGGGCTTTGAAATGGAGTTTTTGAAAGGTGCGAAAGAGACAATTTGTGCGCAAAAACCCGCAATGCTTTTAAGTATTTATCATCAGCCAAGCGATTATTTTGGGATAAAGCCACTAATTGAAAGCTGGAATTTGGGATATAAATTTAAGATTCACAAAGGCGTAGATTTATCTTTGACAACCGAAACTGCGCTATTTTGTGAAGTAGTGGAGTAGATTTGTTTGATTTGGATTGCTTTGTGTGAATCCTTGCGCAAATTTAGACTTTAGATTTTGTATATCGTTAAATCACGCAAAAACAATCGAAGTAGTTGCGGTGGTGCTTGCGGAGTTTTTGGCATTTTGACACAAGGTTAGCGCACTGCTCGTGCGTGCCTTGTGGGAAAATGCCAAATCTCTGCAATGATTACCCAAATACAAATTGCTACCACGCAAAACACTTACGATTGCCTAACGACTCTCACCGCCTCTACCATATTTTTTAAGCTGGGCTTTACTTCCTCCCATTTGCGTGTTTTTAGTCCGCAGTCTGGGTTTATCCATAGTTGTTCTTGTGGGAGCACTTCGAGCAATGCTTTGATTTGCACCACGATTTCCTCTACGCTAGGGATTCTAGGGCTATGAATGTCATACACGCCCGGTCCCACTTCGTTTGCATAGCCCACGCTTTTAAAGACTTTGAGCAATTCATTGCCACTTCGCGCCGTTTCAATGCTTATCACATCAGCGTCCAACGCCTCGATTGTCTTAATAATGTCGTTAAACTCGCTATAACACATATGCGTGTGAATCTGCGTTTCGTTTTTTGCCACCGCAGTGGAGATTTTAAAGGATTCTAACGCCCATCGCTCATATTCTTTGATATTTTCAGCGCGCAATGGATAGCCCTCTTTGAATGCGGCTTCATCGACTTGAATGATTTTTACCCCTGCGTTTTGCAAGTCGTTGATTTCATCAGCGATGCCTAGCGCGATTTGCTTACATACCGCTTCACGCGCTAAATCATCACGCACAAAGCTCCAATTTAGAATCGTTACAGGACCTGTCAGCATTCCTTTCATTATCTTGCTTGTGAGACTTTGGGCGTAGGTTATCCACTCTACCGTCATAGCCTTTGGGCGACTCACATCGCCATAGATGATAGGGGGCTTCACACAGCGAGAGCCATAGCTTTGCACCCACGCATTTTTAGAGAAAACAAAGCCCTCCATTTGCTCGCCAAAATACTCCACCATATCGTTGCGCTCTGGCTCGCCGTGCACAAGCACATCTAGCCCCACTTCCTCTTGGAATCGCACGCAATCAATGATATAATCTTTTATGCCCTTTTCATAGTCGCTTTGGCTTATCTCGCCTTTTTTATACCCTAGTCGCAACGCGCGGAGTTCGGGCGTTTGCGGGAAGCTCCCGATGGTGGTGGTGGCAAGGTTTGGATAGCCTAAAATCTCTCTTTGAATTTTAATGCGCTCTTTAAATTTTAAATCGCGTTCTTTTTTGCTTATCCCCGCTACGCGCTCGCGGATTTTTGGATTATTTGTGAGTGTAGATTTTGCTCTGGCGAGATTTGCCTCTTTGTTTTGCTCCCACGCGGATTTTGTCTCTTCTGTGATGCCATTTCTAAACACTGCATTTAAGAGCACGATTTCGCTTAGTTTTTCCTCTGCAAAGCTAAGCCAAGAGAGGATTTCGCTAGGAATCTTACCACTTTCTTCGCCTTGTTTGCTAAAAGGCGTGTGGAGAAGCGAGCAAGAGCTCGCCACTACGATTCGCTCTTTTGGGATTTTTTGCGCGATTTGTTCAAGCAAAGCAAGTTTAGATTCCAAATTTGCCACCCAAATATTGCGCCCATCGATTACCCCTGCAAAAAGCACCTTATCGCTTTTAGCTATTGACTCTAGTGCGTCAAAATTTTTGCTCCCTGTGAGAAAATCTAACCCGATTCCATAGATTTTGCTCTCAAGCAAGATGTCGGTAAGTTCGTTGCTATGCTCAAAAAATGTGCTTACAATCGCTTTAACACCCTTATCGCTGATAGAATCATAAATGCACTTAATCGCACTCCCGCCTTTACCGCATTCTAACCCAAAGATTTGCTCATCAAATCCGCGCACAAAGATAGGCTCGCTAAATTCGATGATGATTTCAGAATCTAGAGCCCTTAACCCCGCGACAATTTCATCGATTAAATCCAAATACGCGCTTTTTAGCTTTTTGAAAATCGCGTGAGAGTCGCCACTTTGGATTTTGCTCAACGCAAATAATGTAAAAAGCCCAATAAGGCTAATTTTGGGCGTGTGCCCTAGCGATTTTGCCTCTTTATATTGCGCGATTATACCCCGTGCGTCTGCCTTATAGCTGTCATCAATGCTAAGTTCAGGCACGACATAGTGATAGTTGGTGTTAAACCACTTTGTCATCTCGCACGCCACGCCACTTTTGTGCCCTCGTGCTAGGGCGAAGTAGCCCTCTAATCCGTTGAGATTTGCAAATCTTGCGGGCTTTGCGCCAAGTGCGAATGCCAAATCCAACACATTGTCATAAAAGCTAAAATCATTGACACAGACAAAATCTAGCCCTTTTGTCGCGGTTGTGCCACCTTTTAAATCGCCTTTTGCGTTGCTTGGCGCGATGATAGAGGCATTTGCTTGTAAGCCCCAATGCTTTGCGCGTAAGTCTTTTGCGACTTGTTGTAATTCATTTTCGCTTGCTTTCCCAGCCCAAAAGGCTTCTAACACCTTTTTTAGCTCTCTATTTTGCCCGATTCTAGGGAATCCTAATATGCTTGTTTGCGGATTACTTGTTTTGCTCATAAGTTGTCCTTTTGTCGTGTAGAATGTTGTTTTGAAATGTATAAAAAACACTTTTCATAGAATCCAAAACCTAAAAAAGCTAGAATTATATACAAAATTTATTAAACACAATATGTGTTTATGCAAAAAATAGCAAATTTTGCAATTTCTATAAAAATAATATTTCCAAATATTTGCGTTCATTTAAGTTTTTAAATTAGCAAACACCAAAATAAAATCCAAAAATATATAAAATCTACTAAGACTTGCAAAATCTTATGTGTGGCTTAAGAGATTTTATAAGTTTTTTTTGGCACAATTACATAGAAATTTTATTTTTAAATGTATGTTTGCAAATGTGTTTTGCGTGATTTTGCGCAAGACATTTTGCAAAAAACTTTTAATCACAAACACTTCTAATCAAAGGTAATGTCAAATGCAACTCTCTAAAAAATCTAAAAACAACATAAAATCTAGCAACGCTAGTAACGGTTCTCTACCAAAAAATGCAAAAACTACTACCAAATCCCCAAAAATACTGACGAAACTATCCAAAGAAAACGAGCCATTGCTAAAACAAATGGCAAAAGAGTTGCGGTTTTTGTGCGCTGATATTGTAGAAAATGCAAATAGCGGACACCCAGGGACCCCTATGGGGCTAGCAGAAGTCGCCACCACTCTAAGCTACCACATCAACCTAAATCCAAAAAATCCAAAATGGCTAAATAGAGATAGGCTTGTATTTAGCGGTGGGCACGCGAGCGCGCTATTATATTCGCTACTACATTTATGGGGGTTTGATATTAGTTTAGATGACTTGCGTGCTTTTCGCAAGCTAGATTCAAAAACGCCCGGACACCCAGAATACCCATTAACGCAAGGCGTAGAAATCACCACAGGACCGCTAGGACAGGGCATAGCAAATGCGGTGGGGTTTGCCCTAAGTCAAAAGCACGCAAATCACATTTTAGGCAAAAATGCGCAAAATCAAAGCGTGCTAAATCACAAGGTTTATTGTATTTGTGGCGATGGGGATTTGCAAGAGGGGATAAGCTATGAAGCCTGTTCTTTAGCGGGGTTTCATAAACTAGATAATTTGATTTTAATCTATGATAGCAACAATATTACCATTGAAGGCGAAGTGGGGCTAGCATTTAGCGAGAATGTCAAAGCGCGATTTGAAGCGCAAGGCTTTGTCGTGTATGAATGCGATGGACACGACTTTTTTAGCATAGATTTAGCTTTGTCTAAAGCTAGGGCAAATGAAAACTCCCCTACGCTTATCATCACTCACACCACCATTGGCAAAGGAGCTAGCACGCTAGAAGGTAGCCACAAAACGCACGGCGCACCGCTTGGGAAAGAGATTTTAGCGTGGGCAAAAAAAGAAGCGGGGTTAGATTCTAGCAAGACATTTTTTATAAGCGATGAAGTGCGGTTTGCTTTTTTGGCGACAAAAGAAGTGGGAGCTAGCCTAGAAGTGCTATGGGAGCAACAACTAACCAAACAAAATAAAGCGATTTTAGATTCTCTTGTCTCGCCAAATTTTAGCGCGATAACATATCCTAGCTTTGAGGTTGGCTCTAGCATAGCCACGCGCTCAAGCAATGGCAAAATCTTAAATGCGATTAGCAAGGCGATTTTGGGATTTGTAGGAGGGAGCGCGGATTTAGCCCCGAGCAATAACACCGCGCTAGAAAATGAGGGGGATTTCCCAAATGGCAAAGTAGCGCATTTTGGGATACGAGAGCATTCGATGGGGGCGATATGCAATGGAGTGGCAAATTACGGGCTATTTTTGCCTTTTTGTGCGACTTTTTTTGTATTTAGCGATTATATGGCAGCAAGCGTGCGTGTGGCAAGCATTATGTGCTCTAAAGTGTTTTATATTTGGACGCACGATTCTATCGGTGTGGGCGAAGATGGCGCGACTCATCAGCCCATAGAGCAGCTTAGCCATTTTCGCGCTATGCCAAATCTGCTTGTGTTTCGCCCTGCAGATGCAAATGAAAATATTTTGTGCTGGCAAGTGGCTCTAGAAAATAGTGTGCCTTGTGCATTTGTGCTATCGCGTCAAAATCTGCCTGTTTTGGATTGTGCGCTTGAGCCTGCTAGTAGGCTAAAATCTATAAAAAAAGGTGCGTATATCATCAAAGATTTTTCTAAAAATCCACAAAATACCACCCAACAAATCACACTTTTAGTAAGCGGTAGCGAAGTGTATACCTGCCTAGAATCCGCACAAATCCTAGAATCTAGCGGGATTGCTACTCGCGTGGTTAGTATGCCTTGTTTTGATTTAGCATTGCAAAACAAAGAGTGGGTAAAATCTCTGCTTGTAGGCAAAGTCCTGTGCGTAGAGGCTTCACGCGGTTTGGAGCTGTATGTTTTTGCTGAAAATGTGCTAGGAATAAATAGTTTTGGGCATTCTGGCAAGGGCGATGAGCTGTTTAAATACTTTGGATTTAGCCCGCAAAATATCGCAAATCGCGCTAAAGAGTTATTAAACAATACCAAAAAGTGCTAAAATCGCATAAAATCTACACAAAATCCAAAATGGAGATTTTATAAGTAAATGAATAAACGCGTCCTAAATCCAAAAAAGCACGATACAGCGCGACTAGCAAATGAAAACAACCACGAAATAATATGTGCTAGGGGATTCCCAAGCCATAGTCCAAAAAAAATGATTTGCAAAAATGATTTTCATCAAAGCATACATAGCACACGCTACGCGCACAGCGCACGCACACAAAAAACCACCTCAAATGTGCTTGTGCTAGGGATCGGCGCAAACATAGGCGATAAAAATAAAATCCTAGCTAGATTTTGGCATTTGCTTTGCTTTTTTGCCCTGCATTCTAGGATTTTTAGCATCGCTACAAGTCCTATTTATCGAAATCCACCCTTTGGCTACACCAATCAAGCGCATTTTTATAATGCTATTATCGTGCTTAGCACCTCGCTTAGCATTTTGCAAGTTTATGCGCTTGTTTTTTATTTGGAGCGTAGGTTTGGCAGGGGGCGAAAAAGGGAGTTTAAAAATGCGCCAAGAATGCTTGATATTGATATAATTTTTTATAATGATTTGTTGGTAGAGAGGACTTACCTAAACTTACCTCACAAAAATTACCATAAACGCGCTAGCGTGCTAGTGCCTATGCTACTTTGCGGGTATATATTTGGTAGATTTTATGATGGGGCAAATCGCTTGCAAGGCGCAAGCAAAATGGATTATTACAAAATGTGTTGCAAGGGGCAAAGATGAAAACTTTTACTTTTAGTGGCGAGACGCCAGCAGAAGCGTTAAAAAAAGCACGAGATGCGCTTGGCGATGACGCGATGATAATCCAAACCAAAGAAGTCCGCAAAAAAACGCTAAATCAAGCAGGGCTATATGAACTTGTAGTGGGGGTAAATGATGATGTGATTTTGCCTAGCGAAGCGGATTTGACGCCACAAAATCCTACTTTTTTAGAAAACAAAAATGATGAAACAGATATAAAATCTCTGCCAAAAAATAGCATAAAACGAAGGCTTAGCGAGATAGAAGAGAGGGAATTTGCCGAGAAAAAACGACAAAAAAATCTAAGCAAAATGCTAGATGATGATGTAACCATACAGCTTTCAGACGCAGTGCGCGAAATCCGCGAAGTGATGGGAACTCCTAGCCCTGTAAATCGCATAAATCCTACAAAAAGGCGGGGAAGAAAAAGCGAAAAACTTATCTTGCCTGAGACTTCACAAATCGAGTTACGCGAAGATGATGAGGAAAATCTAGCAACATATCCGCAAAATCCACAAAATGCTTACCTCCAAAACTCATACCAACTAGAAGCGCAAAATCTAGCCAGCCTAGATTCTGCCATAAACCCAAACACGCAGGCAAATACGCGCTTTGGGAATGATGAGGAGTGGGAGTATGGTTTTGAGGATTTGGATAATGAATTTAGCAAGGCAAATGCTTATACGCAAGCTAGGGCGTATAATTCCCTAGAATCTATCAAAGACATAAATAACAACGCGAATAACAACACTGCCCCGCAACAATTTGCACCCAAAAAAATAGCCCCAAAAAGTGCTAATCCTACGAATAAAGAAGCCCTAAAATCCGCGCTAAAAAAAATCAAAAATGCAAAAAAAACGCTAGATTTGACAAGCGTAGAATCAAAGCAGGCAAACTCTCAAGCAAGCCTAGAATCTAGCGCGTTTAAAGAGATTTATAGCGAGCTAAAATCGCTAAATGACAAAATCAAACTTATCCAAAATACGCTTTGGGAAGAGAAGCGTCCAAATATGGCAATCGAAGTGCCAAAAGAATTTGCCGAAATCTATCGCATAGCAAAAGCAAGTGGTATGAATAAGGAACATATTGAAGAAATTATGCGATTAAGCACAGAATTTATGCCTCTTAAAATGCGCTCACAAAGCGCGACTATCAAGCGATATTTTCGCGAAGTGATGCGAAAAATGATTTATTGTCGCAAAGAAAATAGTGTGGGCAAAAAAATCATCATTTTTGTGGGACCAACAGGAGTTGGCAAAACCACAACCATCGCAAAGCTAGCCGCTAGATTTTCACAGATTTTGCCACAAAAGAAAAAAGTAGGGCTTATCACTCTAGATGATTATCGTATCGGTGCGCAAGAGCAGCTTGCGTGGTATGCTCGCAAAATGCGAATTAGCATTGATTCTGCAAGCGATGTTAGCGATTTTTTAAGCAAAATCGAGGCGATAAGGTATTGTGATTATATTTTTATCGACACTGCTGGGCATTCTCAATACGACAAACAAAAAATCAACGCGCTTAAAAAGTTTGTCAAAAATGACGAATATAAGATTGATGTATCGCTTGTGCTATCTGCTAGCACAAAGTATGAGGATTTAAAAGATACTTACTTAGCTTTTAGCGAGCTAGAGATAGATACTTTTATCTTTAGCAAGCTAGATGAAGCGCGCGGGCTTGGCAATATATTCTCGCTTGTGTATGAGACAAAAAAGCCTATAAGTTATCTTTGTGTGGGGCAGGAAGTCCCAAGCGATGTTATTGTAGCGGACAATAATTATCTCGCCGATTGTTTGATGGGCGGGTTTTTTTACCCCGATAAGGAAACAAAATGAATCAAGCACATAACTTAGAATCTATGATGAAATCCCCTAGAAAAACTACGGCGAAATTTATCGCCGTTACTTCGGGCAAGGGTGGTGTAGGCAAGTCAAATATTTCTGCAAATCTTGCGTATTGCCTGCATAAAATGGGCTATCGCGTTGGGGTTTTTGATGCGGATATTGGGCTAGCAAATTTGGATTTGATTTTTGGCGTAAAGACAGAAAAAAATATTTTGCACGCATTAAAAGGCGAAGTGGATTTTAGAGAAGTCATCTATGAAATCGAAAATGGCTTGTATTTGATTCCCGGGGATAGTGGCGAGGAGATTTTACGATATTCATCTACAAATATGATTGAGGATTTTGCTGGGGATACGGATATATGGAATCTATTTGATTATGTGGTGGTGGATACGGGTGCTGGGATAAGTAATATGACGCAGGCATTTTTGCGTGCGAGTGATTATATCATCGTTATCACTACGCCTGAGCCCTCATCAAAAACCGATGCTTACGCTATGCTAAAGGTAAATTCTAAATTTACAAATGAATGTATGATGCTAGTAAATATGGCAAATACCCAAACACAAATCACGCAAGTATTTGACACTATTTATAAAGTGGCGCAAAAAAATATCCCAAATTTGCGCTTGCAACTTTTGGGCGGATTTACGATAAACAACGCTTTAAAGCAAGCGATTTTGCGCAGAAAAATAATGTGCAAAGTCGAGCCAAATAATGTTTTTTCGACTTCTATGCAAACGATTGCCAAACGGCTTGTAGATAAAATGGAACATAATATGCTTGAGAGACCCACAGACACGATTGGAAGCTTTTTCAAGCGTATTTTGGGCTATTTGTAGGCTTTGTGCTTGTTAGATTTTTGGTAAATTTGCCTAAAATCCAAAAAAGACAAAAATCAAAGTTTGCAAAATCGTGCAAAATAGCGGCAATATCTACACATAAACCACAACATAAAAGGGGTTAGCGATGCGTATGTCAAATTTTATCAATCTCTCTGTTGTGGCAGGATTTTTTATCGGGCTAACGATAGGTTTGATAAAATTTAACGAGCCTGAATTAGTGCTGTTTTTGCTTATCATCGTTACGATTTGTATGTATCTAATCTCCCTTACAATGGCAGCAGTTTATACTTATATCCAAGACCCAAAACCTAGCTCTATGCTTGCAAATAAAGACTACATTGAACAGCAACTTGACTATTTTGATGGTGAGTTTGACCACACAGAAAAAGAAGCGAGGGCGATTGCTAGATTTATCGCTAGCTTTGAGCTAAGCGAGCAACAAGAATCAATCGCGCAAGCCAGCACCATAAACAATGTCCAAAATCCAGCCCAAATCCCTGAAAATCCCGCATAAACGCAAAAAGCCCATAAAGGTTGCCAATGATACCTCAAGCCTACCAAGAAGTAAAACAAACAAACCAAGATGAGCTAGCCGTAGCCTACCTCCCCGCTGTCAAAGCGATGGCATATCGTATCAAAGAGCGATTGCCTGCGCATTTGGAGGTAAGCGAGCTGATTTCTATTGGCACAGAGGAGCTACTAAAACTAGCAAGGCGATATGATGAAAATCTAAATGACTCATTTTGGGGCTATGCAAAATCTCGCGTATATGGTGCTATGCTTGATTATTTGCGTGCGCTTGATGTAGTCTCTCGCTCTTCGCGCAAACTTATCAAAGCTATTGATGCAGAAGTAAGCAGGTATTTTAACGAGCACGAGGAAGAGCCTACTGATGAATACCTCTCAAAAGTGCTAAATGAAAGTGTGGAAAAGATTAGAGAAGCAAAGATAGCCTCTGATATTTATGTGCTTGTGCCAATCGATGAGCAATATAATATTATGGAGCCTACAAATATTATCGACAAACTTGAAAAAGAAGAGCTAGTCGATAAAATCCAATCCGTGCTAAAAACTTTCCCTCAAAGAGAGCAGCTTATAATCCAGCTTTATTTTTTAGAAGAGCTAAGTCTAAGTGAAATCAAAGATATTTTACACATTACAGAATCTAGGATTTCACAAATCGCAAAAGAAGTGATAAAAAAGATTCGATATTCATTAGGAGAACAAAATGGCTGATATACTAAGTCAAGAAGAAATAGACGCCCTCCTAGAAGCAGTCGATGATGGCAAAGATGATGATACGCTTAGTCGAAGCGATATACTCCCGCAACGACAAGTAACGCTATATGACTTCAAACGGCCAAATCGTGTCAGCAAAGAGCAACTCCGCGCCTTTCGCTCTATCCACGACAAAATGGCGCGTGCGCTATCTAGCCAGATTTCAGCGGTTATGCGCTCTATCGTGGAGATTCAGCTCCATAGCGTAGATCAGATGACTTATGGTGAATTTTTGATGAGTTTGCCAAGTCCTACGAGTTTTAATGTATTTTCGATGAAACCACTTGATGGCACGGGCGTGCTAGAGATAAATCCTAGTATTGTATTTCCTATGATCGATAGGCTTTTGGGGGGCAAAGGCGATCCTTATGACAATTCGCGTGAATTTAGCGATATTGAGCTAAATTTGCTTGATACGATTTTGCGTCAAGTGATGCAGACGCTAAAAGAAGCGTGGAGCTCTATCACGGATATGTATCCAAGCATTGACGCAAAAGAATCAAGCCCAAATGTCGTCCAAATTGTCGCACAAAATGAAATTGTCATAATGGTGGTTATGGAGCTTATCATCGGGCATTCTAGCGGTATGATAAATTTTTGCTACCCCGTGATTTCGCTAGAATCGATTTTGCCTAGACTTGGCAGTAGAGATGTAAATCTAGGCGAGACAAATTCCAAAAAATCACGCAACAAAGAACTACAAGCCCTAATCGGTGGCGCAGATGTGGGCGTAGAGGCATTTATCGGCGGGACAAATCTCACGCTAAAAGAAGTGCTTGATTTACAAGTGGGCGATGTGATACGACTAAATGAACCTGCTAGCGATGATGTGGTGGTAAGTATCGATGGGAGGGATAAATACCGCGCAAATATCGGCTTGCAGAGATTTCGCAAATCTATCAAAATCCAAGAAGAAATCCTAACCGAAAAAGACAAAGTCAAAGAAATCCTTGAAATGCTCGAAACCCAGCGCAAAAACAAAATCGAAGATGCCGAAAACGAGGAAGAGGAAGAAGACTAGATGTTCAAAAAGTAAAATCTAAAACACCAAAATGAATAATCTACAAAAATTGAACAATACAATAAATAAGGAGGAATGCAAATGGATAGCCCATTTTTTAAGCTACTAATCGCTGAAATCATCTCTACGATTGAGGGTTTGACAGGAAATGCTCCAAGCGTGGAGTTTAAAAAAAGTGGTAGTGTGAGCGAAATCGTTACGGATTTTCCTTGCGCGCTTACTACGATAAATGTCAGTGGCGATGTCAATGCAAAAGCGGGGATAATAAACCCCATAGAATTAGTAACGGCATTAAGCGATTTGATGTTAGGAGGGGAGGGAAATAGTGGCACGGAGGCAAGTAGCGATGATTTGGATGCGACAAAGGAGATAAATTCTAATGTATTTGGTGCGATTGCCACTTCGCTAAAATCGCAAGGGGATTTGCCAAATTTAGATTTTGAGGTGGTAGGGATTGAACTAATTGATGATGTTTCAAAACTAGCAGATTTTAGCAATGCCTATGAAGTGTCTTTTTCGCTAAATAGGGCAAATTCTAGCTATGTGGGCGTAATTTCAAAAGAGTTAGTTCCTTATTTTGAAGGTGGCAACTCTACACCTGCGGCAGCTGCTAGCCCAGGAGCGCACTCCTCGCTAAGCCCAGAGGAAATCCGCAATATCGGTATGCTTTTAGATGTAAATCTAACCGTAAAAGTTCGCATAGGACAAAAGAAAATGCTACTAAAAGATGTCATCTCTATGGATATAGGCAGTGTCGTAGAGCTAAACCAGCTTGCAAATGATCCGCTAGAAGTGCTAATCGACAACAAAGTCATAGCCAAAGGCGAAGTAGTAATCGTTGATGGAAACTTTGGAATCCAAATCACAGATATTGGCACAAAACGCGAGAGATTAGAGCAACTAAGAGGCGGGTGAGATTTTGTCTAGCGGGCAAAAATAGCCTAGCGGGCAAAAACCCGTCTAGCGAGTGAGATTTTGCCTAGCAAAAATCACAAATTTTTCATCAATCAACATTATTAGTCAAATATTACTCAAAAAATATGGAGGCAAAAATATGAGAAAAACCCCAGCGCATTTTTCACTAGCACTTCCTGTTTTTGCGGAGGATTTAAGCGGGGATTTAGCTAGTGATTTAGCCAAGATAAAATCACAAACTGCAAAATCTAATGAAAATTCTAGCCACGATTTTAGCGAGCAAAAAAGTAAAAATCCTAGCAAAAAATCTAGTGTAGATTCTAGCCAAGATGACTTAAAAAAGGGGGCATTAGAGACTAAAAAAGCGCAGATTATTGACATTCGCCAATCTAGCGACTACGCTAAAAAACACATAAAAAATGCAAAAAATATCACAGATTTTGAGAGTTTGTCGCGTGAGGTTTTGTCTCACAGGGACACGGATTTTTTGCTTTATTGTTATTCGGGCTATACGGTGGCGATGATAGGCAGTGAGCTAGCAAAAATGGGCGCAAAAAATGTGTTTTTCTTTGATGAGAGTTTTGAGATATTGTGCGATAGATTAGAATCCACTACTTAAAGGGCGATAATGTCAGCGACACAAAAAAGCAAAAAAGATATTATTTTAATACTAGGCTATGGAAATATGGCTTCTGCTATCGCTTTAGCATTAGATAGGCAGGGCAAATACGCGCTTGAAATCTGCGGGCGAGATGTCCAAAAAGCGCGAGATTTTATCACCAAACATAGACTAAAAAACGCCACCGCGATAGAATCAAAACAACCCAATTCAAGCAAAAATGACAGCAAAGATTCTAGGCTAACAATTAAAATCCAAGATAAAATCTTACTTTTGTGCGTAAAGCCAAAAGGGCTATCTAGTTTTTGCTATGAAGGCAGGGCAAAAGGCGTTTATAGCGCACTTGCGGGGGTAAATATCGCTACGCTAGAATCTCATATAAGCTCAAAATATGTTGCAAGACTTATGCCAAATGTAGGTGCTAGATTTAGCCTATCAGCCACAGCGGTTTTTATCGCTAGCAAAGATGACAAATCTAGCGAAAACGCATTTAAAAACGAAGCAAGGCAAATCATAGAATCCTTTGGGAACGCGGTATTTGTAGCAAGCGAAAATCTTATTGATAGCTCTATCGCTACAAGTGGCTCTTCGCCCGCATTTCTAGCACTTGTAGCACAAAGCCTAATAGACGCAGGCGTGCAAGAGGGGCTATCTAGGGTAGATTCTGCCTTGCTTGTAAAGCAGACTTTTAAGGGGTTTGCTTCTCTTTTGGACTTTGCTACGCCTCAAGAGATTATCGAAGCGGTTACTAGCCCAGCAGGCACGACAGCGCGAGGACTAGCTGTGCTAGAGGGCAAAGCCGTGCGCGGTGCATTTCTAAAAGCCTGCAAAGCAAGCGTAAAAAAAGCGCGACAAAATAGCCCAAAATAAGCAACACTTTTTCAAGCAAAATTTTAAAAGTAAAATCTAAAAAGGAGTGCTTTTTATGCCAAAAATACAAAATCAAGCGATAAATGGGTATTTTGGGGAATATGGAGGGCGGTTTATCCCTGAAACGCTGATGAATGCAATCTTAGAGCTAGAATCTGCTTATGAAAAATACAAAAATGATATAGATTTTAGCACTGAGCTATCTAAACTGCTAAAAACCTATGTAGGACGCCCATCACTATTGTATTTTGCAAAATCTATGAGCGAACATCTAGGAGGAGCAAAAGTCTATCTAAAAAGAGAGGATTTAAACCACACAGGCTCACACAAAATCAACAATGTGCTAGGGCAGATTTTGCTAGCAAAAAAAATGGGCAAAACCCGCGTGATAGCCGAGACAGGAGCTGGACAGCATGGAGTGGCTACGGCTACGGGTGCTGCGCTTATGAAAATGGAATGCGAAATATTTATGGGCGAAGAAGATGCCAAAAGACAAGCACTAAATGTCTATCGTATGAAACTACTAGGCGCAAAAGTCAATGTTGTCTCTAGCGGGACAGCCACGCTAAAAGACGCCGTAAGCGAGACTATGCGCGAATGGACTTCACGCATAGATGATACACACTATGTGCTAGGCTCGGTTATGGGACCACACCCATTTCCTACGATTGTAAGGGATTTTCAAAGCATAATTTCACTCGAGATAAAATCTCAAATATTAGAGCTAGAGGGCAGACTGCCAAATGCCCTGCTAGCCTGCGTAGGCGGGGGGAGTAATGCTATCGGTGCGTTTTATCATTTTTTAGGCGATGAGAAAGTTAGGCTTATCGGTGTAGAAGCAGCAGGGCTAGGCATCGATACTAGCCAAACCGCCGCGAGCATTAGCACGGGCAAAGTCGGCATTTTTCACGGAATGAAATCATATTTTTGCCAAGATAGTTTTGGGCAAATCGCGCCTGTATATAGCATAAGCGCGGGGCTTGACTATCCGGGGATAGGTCCAGAGCACGCATATCTAAATGACATAAAAAGAGTAGATTTTGTGGCTATCAGCGATGATGAAGCAGTCAAAGCGTTTGAATATCTCTCAAAAACAGAGGGGATAATCCCAGCCATAGAAAGCGCGCACGCCATAGCCTACGGGCTAAAAATAATCCCCAAAATGCCAAAAGATAATATCGTAGTGATAAATCTATCAGGCAGAGGGGATAAAGATTGCGCGGCTATGGCAAGGTATAAAGGGGAGGAAATCTATGAGTAAAAAACTAGAATCCAAATACGCGCTCTCTAGCGCATTTAGCCAAAATCCTAAAAATGCCACAAAAAAAGCGTTTATCCCATTTATCACTTGTGGCTATCCTAGTATCGCGCTAAGCGAGCAGATTTTATACGCGCTAGAATCAAATGGCGCGGATATTATCGAAATAGGGATTCCTTTTTCTGATCCTATCGCAGAGGGCGAGACTATCCAAAAATCTAGCGCAAAAGCCTTGCAAAATGGCGTGCATTGCGAGGAAGTATTTGATTTTGTAAAGCGCGTGAGAAGCAAAAGCGAAATAAAGCTAGCATTTATGACTTATGCAAATATCATCTTTGCTTATGGTGTAGAATCATTTGTCGCCAAAATGGCTAGTTTTGGCGTAGGAGGGCTAATCCTAGCTGATGTGCCTTATGAGGAAAAAGGCATATTTGTCCGTGCGTGTGAAAAATATGGCGTAGATTTTATCACGCTAGTTGCCCCTAGCTCCAAAAATCGCGTGGATATGGTAGCAAAAAACTCAAGCGGATTTATTTATTGCGTTAGCTCACTAGGCGTAACGGGCGTGCGAAGCGGGTTTGATAGCGCATTAGAATCAATGATAAGCAAAATCCGCAAAGCCTCTAGCACGCCTATCGCCGTTGGCTTTGGTATATCAAACCCCACTCAAGCAAAGCAAATCGCCTCTTATGCAGATGGGGTAATCATCGGTAGCGCGATAATGAAAATCTGTGAAAAAAATGAAAAAGATGAAAAAAAATGCCTAGAAGAAGTCGCTAAATTTGCCCGCGAGATAAAAGAAGCGATTAGCTAAGATTTTGGTTTTTTAAAACTTTGCGTTATTTGTAGATTTTTTAGATTTTAGCATTTTTAGATTTTGATATGTTTTTTTTTTTTTTTTTTTTGGATTTTGTAGTTTTTGTGTTGTTGTTAGATTTTGCTTTTTTTATATTTTTGCGTGTTGTGTAGTTTTTGTGCATTGATTGGATTTTAGTTTTTTAGATTTTGGTTAGATTTTAGTTTGTTGCAAACATTTGCGTTATTAGTATGGAGTTATGAGTATGGCAAGTAAATCTATACTTGCCATACGATTTTGCTAAGCAAAAACATTTACTAGCAAAATCTTAACCCCCCAAAATCTACTAGAAACTATATGTGTAGCGCACATTAAAATTCCAAGTGTTTCGTATTTGTTGAGTTACTTTCATTGAGTTGCCTTGAGAGGAAACGCTATAATCTGCGATTGTCGCAGGTAAAAATGGCACTTTTGCTACCGCTTCGATTCCGTGGTGTTTGGCTAGATTTGCCCTCAAACCTACATTTAGATGCGCATCAAAGCTAGCTGCAGGCGTGCTTATAGAGCTACTTACACCTTCAACCCCTTCAACTTGCTTGATAATTTCTTTCGCATAGTTTCTTATACTATTTATATCAGTGCCTGTGAGTGAATTTGCACCAATCCCAAGCCCGATAAACCCACCAATATCCAAACTTTCAGCACTATAAAAATTGCCTAGAAAATCCACATTCACGCCGTAGTTAAACAAATTACCGATATTTCTACCATTGCCAGCACCTATTTCTCCGTGTATGTGGTTGAAATTTGCATACCCGCGCAAGCCTAGTTTTGGGGTAAAGAAGTGTTTATAACCCACTGTGATTCCATATCCAAAGCTATTTGCACCGCCATCAGTTCTTCCTTTTGTTTTTTCAGTTGTGCCATTTGTTGTAGTTTCGTCGTTGTATTCATAGTTTAGATTTCCATAGCCTACACTTCCAGCCTCTAGCCCTACAAATACCCCGCTTTCCTCGGCAAATACACCATTTGCTAGCACGCTAGCCACCGCCACGCTTGTAACCATTTTTGACAATTTTTTCATTGTCTTGCTCATTATAAGGTAAAATTTCGCTCCGCTTTTTAATCCATTTTTTAAAAAAGCATAAATCTTAAGATTTTGCATTTTTTAGGCATTTATCACAATGTATAAACGCTACATAAAACGCGTTCAAACACCCAAAATCCGCAAAATCTAGCAAAAAAACGCATTTTTTAAAAACAAAAAAAAAAAAAAAACAAAAGCGTGGCAATATTCTACCCCCCCCCCCCCCTAATTAAGATTTGCTTAAAAGCAAAAAAATTTTTGAACTTTTTAAAAATTTTTTGGGTGGTAGAAAATTTTTTTAAAAAAAGTTAATTTTTCACAGTCGCATTTTTGGATTTTTGCATTATTGCATTTTTGGGGCTATTGTTTTTTTTGGTATTCTTTGGATTGTTGGTTTTTTTGTGTTTTTGGATTGTTGCATTTTTGGATTTTTTGAATTATTGTTATTTTGGATTTTTTGGATTATTAGTTGTTTTGTGTTTTTTTAATTATTGGTTTTTTTGCCTTTTTTTTGGATTGTTGGTTTTTTGTGTTTTTGGATTTTTTTGCTTTTTGTGGATTGCCACGCAGATTTTGACAAATCCGCTCGCAATGACGGCATTATTTCCCCCTCCCTTGCGGAGGGGGTTAGGGGGAGGGTATCCTACCATTGCGAGCGTTGCAGGGCAACGCGTGGCAATCTATAGCTATATCCACAGCTCACAGCTAAAAATGTCGTGTGAGTAGAGTTTATGTAAATATAGTGGTTATTTGCCATAGATTTATGGGAATTTTAGACGCAATACTCAAATCGGACAGCAAGGCTGACATAAAATCCTAACAAAAAATAATAAAAAACCAACTATTGAGTCTGCTTCACGCATTTTTATCTTTCTCCACAAAAACTTCCTTGCAAAGTTTATCATAAGCCATTTTTGCTTCTCTTGGCGTGATTGTGCCATCGGGATTTGGTCCAAATGCCATATCCAATCGCTCTGCGATTCGCGCTCCAAGCGCATTTGGCAAAATCGCTTTTATCGCCTTTAAGATTCGCGCAAAATTCTTTTGCTTAAATTTTATCTGTCCTTTTACGCCAAAGATTTTAAATCGATATATGCGTTTTGTGCAGATTGCCCTTTCGCTCAAAGCGGGAAAAATGTTGTAGTATTTATGTAGTGGCGAGTGCAAGTAGCGCGGACAGATATATGGCTCACTTGTGCCGACAAGGACATTTGCGCTTTTGCCTAGCGCAGCACAAAGCGTTGCCGTGCCTGTTACAAAGCAATAAATCGCCTTTGCCGAGTAAATCAAATCGCAAAAGTCCTCCAAAGTGGGCGTTGTGATAAACTCCGTGTCAATATCATAGTCAAAACACGCTCTTTGTGGATTGCTATTTTTGCCTGTGGGCTTTTTTGCCATAACGGCGTCTATTTTGACATTCATTTCTTTGAAAAAGTGCAGTATGTCGGCAAATTCACAGCTTGATTGCGTAACAAAATTTGGGTCAAAAATCACTTTATGAAATTCAGGGTGAAATTTGGGCTTATAATAAATCTCTGGCTCGTGCATTCGCACCCCATCATCAAGCCCAAAGAAAAGCATAATCTTATCAAGCAGATTTTCACCGCGTGTAAAAGGGAGGTTTTTGTATGAGAAAAAGGGAGCTGATTGAGGGCTATTGCAGGGAATTTTGGCGTTTGGATTTTGTTTTTGCCCTGTTGAAGCAATGTAGTAGTTTTCTAAAACGCCATCGACATAAGGATTCACCTCCCAAATAAGCCTTTTGTAATCATCACTGCGGAAGTTAAAAAAGGGCTGAATATAGACTTTATCGTAATTCCCCCCCCCCCCGTTTATGTTTGCAGTTTTGGCGATGCGTGGCAAGTGGCTAAAAAATAAACTATCGCCTAACCCTGCGTAAGAGAGATAAATAATTAGCGTTTTTGGCGAATTTTGCTTTGAATCGTGTAAATTTTGTTTTGAATCTTTTGTCATAATCAAATCCTTTTTTAAAAATTGCATAGCATTATAGCAAAAAATCGCATTATTTATAGTTGATGTTTATAAGCAAAACATTTGATATAATTTTGCAAAAATTTTATAACTTAACAATGAATATCAAAAATATTAAGGGTAAAAATGGCAAAAGTAGATAAAATCACTATACAAGGCTATAAATCCATCAAATCTTTAGAAAATTTTGAGCTCAAAGACTTAAATATACTAATCGGGGCTAATGGAGTTGGTAAAAGTAATTTTATCTCGGCATTTAGACTTCTTAAAGAAATGTATAACAAAAGATTACAGCTTTACACTCAAAGCAAATCACCTGATAATCTTTTATATTTTGGCAGAAAGCATACGGAGAAAATTTATTTTCAGTTTGAATTTGAGCGCAATGCTTATAGTTTTACTCTCATTCCAACAGCAGAAAATAAGTTTTTTTGTTAAAAATGAAATGACCATTTTTTATGGATTTTACGGAGCAAAAAAAGAAACTATTGGCGAAAATTTAGAAGAATCTCGTATTGGATAGGTTGAAAAATATATCAGTTATAAACCAATGATTCCATACTTAAAATCAATCAACAGCTGGAAAATCTATGACTTTCACGATACCAGCGACACTTCAAAAGATGAAAGGCAAAAGCGCGAGTATTGATAATCTTATTTTCAAACAAGATGTTCAAAATCTAGCCCCTTATCTAAAAATGCTTAACGATAAATTTAAAGAGCATTACGAACAAATTATCTCTACGATTCAAATGGTTGCTCCATTTTTTGGTGGCTTTGTGTTAAGAGATGATGAATATATCCAGCTTGAATGGTTTGATAAAACAGACCCAGATACACCTTTCAAGGCACATTATTTGTCCGATGGGACACTTCGCTTTATCGCTCTTGCGACTTTGTTATTACAGCCATTTGAGCTTATGCCAGATACGCTTATTATCGATGAACCAGAACTTGGGCTACACCCATTTGCTCTTTGTGTTTTAAGCGAACTAATTAAACGAGCAAGCAAAGAAAAGCAAATTATTATTTCTTCGCAATCCGTTGAGCTTATCAATTATTTTGAGCCACAAGATATTATAGTCGTTGATAGAGAAGATAATCAATCCATATTCAAAAGATTAGAAGCAAAAGATTTGCAGTCTTGGCTTGATGATTATTCTTTGGGCGAAATGTGGAATAGTAATCTCATAGGTGGTCGCCCCAAATGATTTTATATATACTATGCGAAGGGCAAAGCGAAGAGGCATTTATCACGCAAGTTTTAACACCTTATTTTAAAAACATAAAGCCATATTTATATTTAAAACCCATAATTACAAAAACTTCTGTTGGGCATAAGGGCGGGGGTTTAAATTACCATAGGATAAAAAAAGAAATTCTTAACTTGCTCAATCATAAAGAAGTCTTTGTAAGCACATTTTTTGATTATTATGCCTTACCTAGCGATTTTCCAAAATACAACGAACAAAAAGGCGATATTTACGAAAAAATAGGCATTTTAGAGCAAGGTTTGTGTGATGATATAAATACCAACGATTTATATAAACAAAGATTTTTTCCACACATTCAACCTTATGAATTTGAAAGATTACTTTTTAGTAATATTGATAAAATCAGTCAAGCCGATGCAGAATGGAGAAATAATCAATCCTGCTTAAATGAACTTAAAAAAATTATCCAAGAATTTAATAACCCCGAATTTATCAACAATTCTCCACAAGCAAGCCCATCTCATAGACTAAAAGACATATTTCCAAAATACAGAAAGGTAATTCACGGCAAAATCATAACTCAAAATATAACTATCACCCATATAAGAAACAAATGTAAGCACTTTGATGAATGGTGCAAGAAAATTGCTTCATTGCAAAGTTTGTGATAATTATAGGTTTGTATGATTATAAAAATGTCTTTTATACATTTACAAAGGTTCAACATTTTATATTACTCAAAGTGTTTGAGGTTTTATTGTTTTTTGTATTTATTTATGATTTGCAAATTTTTCATTTAGGATTTTTCTATAACTTCAATCTATTTTTTGCTTAATTTTTTAGGTAGCAAGGGTGGAATCGCGTGGCAGTCTATCCTATAATACAAATGAAAAAGATTGCTGCGCGGATTTTAACTTGTCAAAATCCGTTCGCAATGATAGCAATGCCCAAACTCTCGCAATGACAAGATACTTCGCCTGCGTTTAAGTATGACAAACATTGCTAAAATGTCGCGCTTATGTGGCTAAAAACCACGCATTGCGCTTAAAACCACGCAGTCCATTTGATAGATAAAGAGTTTGCAAAGCCTTGCAAAGATTGCGGGGAAAATCCACCTACAAAGTAGATTCCGCCATAGCCTAGTGTGATTTCATTATTTTTTGCCACGCTCCACACAAAATCCAAATCCAAATTCGCATAAAGCAATGGCAAGTTTATATCGCCTTTGCTTTGTAGATTTGCTATGGTAAATCTCGCATTTTGTTGATTTAAAATATTGTATTTTCCACCTAGTAGCCAAAACATTTTAAAACTACCACTTTTGCCAAAACTTTTGCTTCCTTTGAGGTGTAGGCTTACCTGCGGCAAATGCCAAAGATGCAATGGATAGTCCTCATTTGCTTGATTCATAAATTCTTTGTTAAGGCTAAAGCTAGGCAAAAGTAGCAAATCATAGCTAACACCTAGCTCTGGTGCGACATAGCTAGCGGCTTTTTCTTGATAAAAGGCTATGCCGATTTTGCCCTCTGTGCCAAACCCGTAGTTAAAAAGCTGGGTTTGTAGCTTGCCCGCGTAGGTGTTTGTCTCAAAATGAGGTGCGTTTATATCGCCTCGTAAAATACCTTTGAAATAAAACTCTTTTAGGCTTTTTGATTTTAGGGCTTTGGAGGCAAAATAAGTCGCACCAACTTGCGCGCTATGGGTTTGCAATAATATGTTTTGCACATAGACATCTGCTAGCGTGTGAGTGTATTCATAGCCTACATATCCGCCTAAGATTCCGCTATTTCCCAAATTTCGCTGTATCCCCCCGATAATCCCTCCGCTAAATTCGTGCGCCCTAGACACACTAGAATCACTAAAGTAGCTATGCCCACCATAAGGCACGACAAATCCTATGTGGTTTTTGTTTTTTTCATAGGATAAAAATTTTTTCTCCAATCTTGCCTTGCCTCTATTTTGCCTTGAGCTTGTGGCTAGTTTTCGCATTTGTGGGGCATATCTAGGAGATGCGCCCGGTGGCGTGGCAGCGGAGGGTTTTTCAAAGATTTGGGGTTGTTTTGATTTATTAGGCGTAGAGCGGAAGTTTTTTTTCATCACAGAATCTAGCACGGTTTGTGCCATCGTATTTCTGCGCATATAGCCTAGCGTCATTGTTTTTAGGATAGTTATGCCATACGAGCTAGACACATCGGCTTGCAGGCTAAATCCTGTGCCTCTATCTTGCAATTTTATACCCGGAGTTGGCGATAGATTTTCAAAGCTTGGAGTTAGGCTACCTGCGGCAGCACCTTGAATGATTTTGCTGTATTTATACACATCGCTATCGCTTGCGCCACTACCGCTCTCACTTATGCCTACGCCTATGATGATGGCTTCTTTTGCGATAGAAGAGACTTTTATACTGCCGTTTGCATCGCTTCGTAGATATAGGTGCTCTACGGGAGTTTTTGGCATCCCTGTGTAGCCTTGATTTTTAAAAGTATGTTGTGTTGTTTTTTCCCAATCTGTCTTTCCGCTAGAGATAGCAATCGTCCATTTATTTACATTTAGGTTATTGATATTGCCATTTAGGTGGTAGCCAAAATTTAGCCCGATTTGCCCGTCATTTAGGTTCATTGTGCCTATGGTTTGGTTATTGTTATTTGCCATATTATCAAAATACAAAATATTCCCGCCATTTAGATTTATGGTATTTATCGTCCCGCCTGAATGATTTAGCGATAGAGAGCCACCGCTATTTATGGTGATATTTTGCACAGTTCCACCGCTAATGGTGTAGTTTGTGATATTTCCCCCGTTATTTACTTCGACAAGTCGCACATTGCCATTATTTGTAGTGAGGTTGCCGATATTTCCTCCCCTATCGACATAGAGAGAATCCGCATTCCACGCTTTGCTAGGGATATAAGAGGTGATATGCTCATCTGCGCTATATAGATTTTGGTAAGAGGTGATAAGGCTTGCAAAAATCGTTAATTTGCAAACACGAAATTTGCAAATGCTATGTAAATTTTGTATTTTAGAGTTTGTCATAATATTTCTCCTTAAAAAATTTTGCGCTAAATGTGTTGCATATAAGCGCGAATAGATTAAAAGTTAATGATTATATAACAAAATCTATCAAAACACGCAAAAATCGCGTTTTTGTATGTGATTTTTGCGTTTTGTGGCAGGCGTTTTTGACATATTTTTACACATTAGCACATAAAGCAAATCAAAAATATGTGTAAAATCGATACTATAATGAGAATTTATACGCGTAATTCTTATAAGGTTAAGTATTTTTTAATCACTTTTGGTTATAATCCAAAGCATTACAAGCCACGCAAAAACATAGATTTGCAATGGCTTAGACGCGCTACACAGCGTAAAATCACAACAAAACACAACACAAAACAACACGCAAAAACGCAAAAATGTAAAAAAACTTAAAAAAGGTAAGATAAATGCCAACGATTCAAAATCAAATCCAACTAGCCACTCAAAATCTAACTTCTAAATATGTAGCTTTTAATGACGCAGCTTCAAATACTTCTCAAAATACCACACAAAATACTACTCAAAATATTTCTACTTTTAACGCGGACTATCCGCTAGATTCTACTATGGATATGACTGCGGATTCTGCTATAAATTTTAATATGTATTCTGCTTTGTCTAGCAATTCATTGGATTTTGCTCGTAATTTGGAAAATGTAGATTTTGCTATGTCGCACGCATTTTTTGGGGTGTTTGTGCTTTTTGTGCTTACATTTGTGGCGTTTAACTACACGCTAAAAATCCAGCGATTTATCTCGCGCGAACTCGCTACAAAATCCCGCGACAAACTAAAACTCGCCCCTTATGAATGCGGTCCTACTCCGCTAAAACAGCCTGCCAAAATCCCAAATCAGTTTTTTATCATCGCACTATTGTTTGTGCTATTTGATATTGAGGTGGTGTTTATGATTCCGTGGGCTATCGTGTATAAAGAAGCGATACAAACTAGCGGATTTGGAATCCTGCTTTTTATAGAGATGATAAGTTTTATATTATTGCTTGTGGTGGGGCTAGTGTATGCGTGGAAAAAGGGCGCATTGCAGTTGCAAGAGCATAGCCACAAAAATACGCTAACAATGTCCAACAATACGCAATCATAAAACGATAAAAACTTTTAAGGAATAACAAAATGAGTCAAAATTTTCTATCGTCAAATTCTGCAAACCTAGCAAAATCTAGCATAAAGCAGCCCGCGCATTTTAACCCTATGACGCCCTTAAGAGATGCTAGCCTGCCTATCGCGCTAACTACGATTGATAAATTGCTAAATTGGGGGCGAAGCAATTCGCTTTGGCCACTCACTTATGGGCTTGCGTGCTGTGCGATAGAGATGATGGCGACAGGGGGGAGTCGTTTTGATTTTGATAGATTTGGGACGATTTTTCGCGCTAGCCCTAGACAAAGTGATGTGATGATTATCGCGGGAACGCTTACCAAAAAACACGCCGAATACACACGCAGGCTATATGACCAAATGCCAGAACCAAAATGGGTAATCTCTATGGGGAGTTGTGCTAATACAGGTGGAATGTTTAATACCTATGCCACCGTGCAAGGTGTGGATAGAATCATACCTGTGGATATTTATTTGCCCGGGTGCGCTCCTCGCCCAGAGACTTTGCAATACGCCCTGCTTGTGCTTCAGCGAAAAATCCGCTCAAATAAAGCAATCCCACAAAAAGCAAGACGAATGATTTAGTATCTTGCCACGCGCAAAGAATCAAAAAGCAAAAAAGCCAAATGCAAGCTAGAATCTAAAAAACTAGAATCTAAAAAAAAAGAGGATAAAAAATGTCGCAAGAAACACTTTTGCAAACGCCACACCAAAATCTATCCAAAAATCCACATAAAGATGTCCAAAGGCAATCTTATCATACGCCTAGATTTTATAAGCCAGAGCTAACGCCAAAGCAAGATATACAGGGCAGTGCGTGGGAAGTGATTTACAATCACATTAGCTATTTTCATAAAGTGGATTTTGCATACATTGAGCTAGGTTGCGCGGTGTTATGGGTAGAATCTAGCGAGATTTTCCCTGTGCTAAAAAGGCTAAAATCGCTAGGCTATGAAGTGCTAAGCGAAATGAGTGCCATAGATAAATTAGCATTAGATTCTAGCGATTTTGGTGAATCTAGCGAAGAGTGTGGCATAAAAAGTGCGGGTAAATTTGAGCTTTTTTATCAGCTTCACTCATTAGATTCTAGCTATGCAGACAAACGCAGAATCCGCATAAAATGCACGCTAGAAGAGGGAGAAAAAATAGAATCCATACATTCCCTTTTTGCGCTTGCGTTGTGGAGTGAGCGTGAGATATATGATATGTTTGGGATTAGGTTTTTAAATCACCCAAATTTATCGCGCTTGCTTATGCCACGCGATTGGGTAGGACACCCGCTTTTGCGCTCATATCCATTGCAGGGAGATGAAAATGCTAGCTGGTATGAAGTGGATAAAATCTTTGGCAAGCAATATCGAGAAATCATCGGCGCAGAGCAAAGAGATAGCGCAAGGATAGATGAGAGTGAAGTGAGGAATTTTGCAAGAATCGATGAAATAGGCAAGAGTAGCGACCCGCTATATATGCAAGCCTCAAAAACGCTTTTTGTGCGAAATATCTCAAAAGAAAAAAGAAAGATTTTGCAAAAACGCAAATAAACGCAAAATCTACATTAGTATGTTTATGTAAGGATATGCAAAATGGCACAAATCTACACGAGACTAAAACCACAATTTGAAAATATCGCCTTTGAAAAGCGAGATGATAACGAAATGGTGCTAAATTTTGGACCACAGCACCCTAGCACGCACGGGCAGTTGCGACTTGTGCTAGAGCTAGAGGGCGAGCAAGTCAAAAAAGCTAACCCAGAAATAGGCTACTTGCATAGAGGCATAGAAAAGCTAGCAGAAAATATGATTTACAATGAATTTATGCCGACAACTGATAGGCTTGATTATATCGCTGCAAGTAGCAATAATTACGCTTACGCGCTTGCAGTTGAGCGACTTATCGGGCTAGAAATCCCGCGCAAAGCCCAAGTAATCCGCACCACGATTTTGGAGCTAAATCGTATCATTTCGCATATCTTTTTTATCGCTGTGCACGCTATGGATGTGGGTGCTTTGTCGATGTTTTTGTATGCGTTTAAAACGCGTGAGTATGGGCTTGATTTGATGGAGGATTATTGCGGGGCTAGACTTACGCATAATGCCATTCGTATAGGTGGTGTGCCACTAGATTTTCCACACAACTGGCTTGAAAATCTGCAAGCATTCTTAAAAGAAGTGCAAAAATCTATCGAGCTTTTTGAAGGATTGCTAGATAATAATCGCATTTGGAGGGCAAGGCTTGAGGGCGTGGGCGTGATAAATGCAGAGCGGGCAAAATCTTGGGGCGCAAGCGGGATAATGCTCCGCGCCACAGGTATTGTTTATGACATTCGCAAAGAAGAACCTTATGAGTTGTATGATGAGCTAGATTTTGCCGTGCCTGTGGGGCATAGTGGCGATAGCTATGATAGATATAGACTTTATATGCTTGAGATTAGGGAGTCTTGCAAGATTTTAGAGCAGTTAATCACGCTTTACCCACAAGCTAGCAAAGAATGTGAAAATCTGCGTGGTGGCGGGCTTATGGCGGATGCACCTAGTTTTATTTCCGCACCAAAAGAAGAGATAATGACGCAAAATTATTCGCTAATGCAACATTTTGTGCTTGTTACGCAGGGTATGCGACCACCAAAGGGCGAAGTATATGTCCCCACAGAATCCCCGCGTGGTGAGCTAGGATTTTTTATCCATTCGCTAGGGAATCCATATCCTCAACGCGTAAAAATCAAAACCCCTAGCTTTGCCCATACGGCGTTGCTTCAAGAAATGCTAGTGGGAGAATATATCGCAGATGTGGTTACCATAGTTGGCTCGTGCAATGCGATTTTTGGCGAAGTGGATAGGTAGTTTTTGCGTGATTTTTGCGCTTAAGATTGGTTTTGGTAAATAATAAAACACAAATAACAAAACAAAGGAAGCAAAAAATGAAGCGATTTGATTTGCGACATTTAAAAAATGATTTTTATACCAAAATGGGCGAAATTTTAGAATCTAGCCTGCAAAATGGCGAAGTTGGGATTTTTCTTTACGAGCTAGGGGATTTTAGCAATGTCGCTAAAAGTGCGGAATTTATGCGCTCTAAAGGCTGTGAGATTCTAAATTCTGTGCGGTTTAACCACTGCGATTGGACGCTTGTGGTGCGCAAAGGTGGCGAAAATCTTGCAAACCAAAATCTACAAGATACACAAAGCACAAACGCGCAAAATCCACAAAATCCAAACATTTCGCATAATACGGAGCAAGCATAATGAAAAATTTGCTTCTTGTGCTAGGCGAAATGGCGTGTGATATGCAAACTCTATGTTCGCAAGATTTTTGCGCATTGCAAGATTTGCAAGATTTAAAAGATTTGAAAGATTCTCACACTATCATTTTGCACCCCATAGCTGATACTCGCTATGAAAGCACGCAAATCCAATATGAAATTGGTGCGGAATTAGGCGTGATGATTTTGCTAGCAAACGCGCTTTTGTCAAACGATATGAAACAAAATGAGGTAGATAAAAACCAAACAAGACATATTTTACAAATCTTAGAGAAAATATCTAGCTTTGATTTTGGGCATATTTCTAGCGAATCTTCTTTGAGCGAAGAGGAAATAAACGAAATTGCTAGTAAGTTTAAAATAGCCACAAATCGCTATATCTTGCTAGGTAGGGCGTTTGCATACCATAGCGACAAAGAGAGTATTTATAAGATTTTAGGACTGCTTAGCAAAATCCCAAATACGCATATTATCGATAATGAAAAAAATAAAATGCTAGATTTTACGCAATGTTTGGATAGTGATTTTTGGGATAATATAGAATCTAAACTAGAAAATTTGCCAGAGAGTAATGGCGCGTTTATATATTTTGCCCCGCAAAATCCCACAAAAACCCAAAATCCAACACTAGAAGCAACAAAGCAATTTTTAACACTAGCAAAAAGTAAAAATGGCGATACAATCACGCTAAAAACCCCTCACATAAGCATAGCTTGCAAAATCATAGAATCCCCATATTTGCGCGGTGTCGTGGGTATCACTAGAGATTTTGCAGATATAAATGGCTATCCATTTGTCCCATTGCAAAATCTAATCGCATAAGGAGAAAATATGAGCCAAACAAATCCACAACAAAATCAATCCACCCAAAATCTAATCACTATCAAAATCAACAACCGCTCCTTGCAATGCGAGGAGGGAGAGAGTATCATCGAAGTAGCGAGGGCAAATGGCATATTTATCCCTACGATTTGCTATTTATCGGGCTGTTCACCCACGCTTGCGTGCAAAATGTGTATGGGGGAAAATAGCGAGGGCAAGCGCGTCTATACCTGCAATACAAAAGCAAAAGATGGTTTAGAGATTTTCACAGATACGCCAGAACTACGCAAAGAGCGACAAGCCATAATGCAAACTTATGATGTAAATCACCCGCTAGAATGCGGAGTATGCGATAAAAGCGGGGAGTGCGAACTCCAAAATCTAACGCTTTATACGAAAGTATCCCACCAAGATTTTGCCTTGCCTGATGATGAAAAACATTCTAAATTTTGGGCTCAAGCTGAATATGACCCAAATCTTTGTATCGTATGTGAGCGATGTGCTACCACTTGCAAAGACAACATAGGCGAAGCAAAACTAAAAGCAAATAAGGCAGATTTGCATTCCCCTGATGAGTATAAAGACAAAATGGCAAAAGACCCATATAGCGTGTGGAGCAAGAAGCAAAAATCTTTAATCGAATTTGTAGGCGAAACGCCCTGTGTGGATTGTGGCGAGTGTATCGCGGTTTGCCCTGTGGGAGCGCTAACTTATAAGGATTTTAGCTACACTGCAAATGCGTGGGAGCTAAAATCGATTTTTAGCACTTGTGCCTACTGCTCTGCAGGCTGTCAAGTCATCTATGAAAAGCGACATTTTGATATGGAGGGCGTAAATATCACAAGAGCTGATAAAAAAGGTAGCGTAACAAGTGGGGAAAAAATCTATCGCGTAAAAAATGATTTTCACTTCGCACCGATTTGTGGGGCGGCTAGATTTGGTTTTGGTTTGCGCTCTCAAGGGGATTTGCATATAGATTTTGATGTTAATCAAAGCAAATCTAGCACTCATAAAGATAGCGTGTTAAAAAATGCCCTAAATGCCCTAAAAATAGCAAAAGGCATTAACTTAGGTTCGCAAGCTACCAACGAAGAAGCCCTAATCGCACAAAATCTAGCCACGCATTTTGGGCTAAAAATCTACAATGATGAGGCGTATGCTTATCAGCGACTTTTTGGCAAACTCCCGCTAAATCATACTTTAAGCGAACTAAAAGACTCTAGCGTGATTATCGCGTTTGGCGCGAGTGTGAGGCTACATATCCCACATATTCAATACGCGCTAAACAATGCCATTCGTATCCAAAAGGGTGTAAAACTTTTTTATGTAAATCCTATTTTTGATTCGCTTATTTCTAGCTTTTCGCGCTCGGTAGAATCCATCTCTTATGGCGCAAATTGTGAAAGGGAGGCATTGCTTAGTTTGCTACTTGCGCTACAAGAAATTTGTGTGCTTGATATAGAGGCAAGCATCATTCAAGATAGCGAGCAAAAAACTAAAATCAAAAACGCGCTAACACAAATAACACAAACAAAAGAAGAAATAACGCAAGAATCTAGTAAAGAATCTAATAATGTAGATTCTGCAAATCAAGAAAATGCAGAATCTAGCGAGCAAGAAACGCAAGATTCTAGCCCAAAATCTACAAGCAAAATCATTTACAAAGCATTGCAAGAAGCGGGGATAAATGCGGAGGATTTTAGCAAAATCGCCACTGCTTTGCTTGAAAAAAAATCCACCCAAGAACCTAAAACAAACTTTTGTCAAACAAGCCTTATAGTCGGCACAGAAGTGCTAAATGCGATAAATAAAGATTCTATCATAGCGGATATATTAGCGATTTTAGAGCATTTAGGGATAAAGGTTTTTGTCCTGCCAAATGGCACAAATGTCGCAGGTATCGCACGAATCTGCACGCTAGAGCCTAGCCAAATCGCACAAGCGCATAATGATTTTGCAAAAACTACAAATGATTTTATAAAAGATTTGATAGGAATCCGCGCTAACGGGGAGTGGGTATGGGATAGCTATTTTTGCGATAATGATGGGGAAATACTGCAATTTAGCAATGTTGCTAAGCCTGATTTGATTTTGCCTACTTTTTCGCAAATGAATGCCACGATAACAAACTATGAAAATCGCGTATTGCCGATAAATCGTGCGCTAGATTTTGTGGGGTTTGATTTAAGCGATATTGCTAGATTTGTAGCAGGCGTGGATAGGGATTTTGCGCTAAGTTATGCGGTTTGTAAGGATTTAAGCGATTATGGGCTAGAGCTACCAAAAGAGAAGGGATTTTATCCATTTTTGCACTCTGCGCTAAAAAATCACTACACACAAGGCGGGGAGGACAAACGAGGCTATGCCCTAGAATCCGCTATAAAACTACAAAACGCGCAAACTAATACTACCACCAAACAATCTAGCCCAAAAGCACGCGAGTTTAACGCCTATCTTTCATACCCACAAAATCTATTTGGCACACAAACCGTGCTAGATAAAAATATGCAGCAACAAGATGGATTTTATACTTCAAAAGCGCATTTTGAAGAGCTAGGTTTAAGCGAGGGGGAGGAAATCTGCCTAGAAATCGCGCATAATGTAAGTGATTTTGGGGGGAGTGATTTTGGCACAAATGGTGTTGGAGCAAGCAAAAAATCCGCGCAAATAAAGGGTAGGGTGTATATTGATTATGGATTGTCTCAAAATATTTGGCTTATTAGCCCATATATTTTTGGTAAAAATATTTTGCAAATTAGTCAAAGCAATTATTTGCAAGCTAGGATTTTAGGCAAATGATTGCAAAATCTGCCACAAAGAATTAACTAGAGGAGTAAAAATGAGCGAGTTTGTCATCGAAACGATTATAAAGATTTTGGTTGTGGTGCTGGTATTTTCGTTTTTGGGGGGGTTTGGCACATATATTGAGCGCAAAGTGCTTGGGCGATTTCAGCGCAGACTAGGACCTAGCTATGTGGGACCTTTTGGTTTGCTTCAATTTCTAGCCGATGCGATAAAACTTTTTACAAAAGAAGATATTTGCCCACAAGGTGCAAATAGAATCATTTTTATGCTAGCCCCTGTCATAGCGATGATGAGCGCGTTTATCGCAATGGCTCCGATTCCATTTTTTGGCGAAGTGGAGATTTTTGGACACACGATAAAACCTATCATTTCTGACATAAATGTAGGGCTTTTGTTTTTTTTATCTGTGGGTGCGGTAGGTATTTATGCCCCGCTTTTAGCAGGTTTATCAAGCGGTTCAAAATATTCTCTTTTAGGTGCGGCTAGGGCGTGCGTGCAGTTGCTTAGCTTTGAGGTAGTCTCGGTGCTTAGTGTGTTGCCGCCGCTTATGCTTGTGGGTTCTTTATCCCTCATAGCGATAAATGACTATCAAGCAGGGGGAATTTTTAGTTGGCTAATCTTTAAACAACCTTTGGCGTTTTTGCTATTTCTTGTGGCTAGCTATGCGGAGCTAAATCGCACGCCTTTTGACTTGCTAGAGCACGAAGCAGAGATAGTGGCGGGATTTTGCACGGAATATAGCGGGCTAAAATGGGGAATGTTTTTTCTAGCAGAATATGCGCATTTATTTGCGTTTGGCTTTGTGATTTCACTGATTTTTTGTGGCGGGTATGAGCCGTTTTATTTTATCCCGGGCGGACTTGCTATCGTGCTAAAAGTATGCTTTTTTGTATTTTTGGCTATGTGGGCAAGGGCGACATTCCCACATATTCGCCCTGACCAGCTTATGAGTATGTGCTGGAAAGTGTTGCTACCACTCGCGCTATTAAACTTAATGCTTACAGGCGTTATAATGTTGCTATAATAATATGACAACTTAAGGAGAATCTATTTATGAAAAATACATATCACAAAATCCCCTATACAAAGCCACCTACAAATGCTTTTGGCGTGTTTGCAAAAAGTATAAAACGCATTTGTGGGCTTGATTTGGCAAAGGGGTTAGCACTTACTTTGAGGGAATTTTTTTCCCCACCTGCTACGATTCATTATCCAGCCCAAGTGATTCCTTTTTCGCCTCGATACCGCGCTGTTCATAGCCTGCAACGATTGCTAGAATCAGGCAATGAGCGGTGTATCGGCTGTGGGCTTTGCGAAAAAATCTGCACGAGTAATTGCATACGAATCATCACTCATAAAGGCGAGGACAATCGCAAAAAAATCGATTCTTATAGTATTAACTTAGGGCGGTGCATTTTTTGCGGACTTTGTGCGGAGGTGTGCCCTGAGCTAGCTATCGTTATGGGAGAGAGATTTGAAAATGCGAGCGAGGCAAGAGCGCAATTTGCTACCAAAAAAGAATTGCTTGTAAGCGAGGATGAGGCAAAAGCACATAGTTTGGTGGAGTTTAGTGGGTTTGGGAGCTATACAAGTGGAGCGGATAGGAGGCTAAAAGGCACGCCTGTTGCATTTGATTTTTGTGAATTAGATTCGTCTTTGGGTAGTCATTGTATAGATTCGACAAATTTTGAGGGCTCGCAGGCGAGCCAGCCTAGCTTACCCCCAAAATCTGTCGAAAACTCCACAAGCGCCACCACAAATACTAGAATCTTAGATTCTCATAGTGTGGATTCTAGCAAGATAAAATCTAATAGCGTCAATTCTAATGCAGAATCAAATCTAGCCACGCCACAAGGAGAAAACTAATGTTTGAAGCAATCGCATTTTATTTGTTTGCGTTTTTGACACTTGGAGCATTTTTTGTAGTCATTAGCACAAACAATATCCTTTATGCCCTAACAGCCCTTGCAAGTGGAATGATTTTTATCTCTAGCTTTTTTTTCATACTTGGAGCGGAGTTTTTAGGCACAGTCCAAATCGCAGTCTATACGGGTGCAGTTATTGTGATGTATGCGTTTGGGCTTATGTTTTTAGATATTTCTCGCACCATAGATGAGCATCATCAAGGGCAAGTTCGCCTTTGTGTAATGGTGTTTTTAATCGCGCTTTTACTGCTAGCAATTTTTGCATTTCCTATTTATCATAACAATGTCTTGCTAGAAAAATCCACCATTATCATCAATGAGCCAAACACTTTTGGAATCGGCAGAGTGCTTTTTAGCAAGTATATAATCGCATTTGAAATCACAGGCGTGTTGCTTCTAGTCGCCCTTATCGGTGGTGTGGCACTTGGTATGAGAGAAAATCTAAGCGCGTTTTTAAAAGCTAGCGCATTGCTAAAAGCAAGTGTTTTGCTAAAAGAGGGTGGAGAATCTCAATTTTCTAGCAACGCACAAAAATCTAGCAATACGAATTTTTCTAGCAATATAGATTTTGCAAACAATAGCGATAAAAAAGATAGCGCGATAAAAAAGAGAGCAAAAAATACAGCAAAATCTAGCATAGATTCTAACGATTTATTAGAATCCACAACCTCTATGCAACCACTCAAAACACGCAAACAAAGCAAAAAGGAGGAATAATGGAGGCTATTTCTACAAATTTTGGAGCATATCTAAACATTCATCATTTTTTATTTTTAGCCACGCTAGTTTTTGCGCTTGGGCTATTTGGTATGCTTAGACGCAAAAATATTTTAATGCTATTTTTATCAAGCGAGATAATGCTAAATGGGCTAAATATCGCCCTTGTGGCGATTGGCAGAATGTTTGGCGATGCAAATGGTGAGATTTTCGCGCTTTTTGTAGTTGCCATCGCAGCTAGCGAAGTAGCTATCGGGCTTGGGCTAGTGCTACTATGGTATCGCAGTAAAATTAAGGGGGCAAAATCCCTTGATATTGATAATCTTAAGAGTATGAGAGGATAAAATGGAAATATTTAATATCGGTGTTTTTGCCCTGCTAGTCGCGCTTTTTGCGCCATTATGCGCGTGCGTAGTTGCCGCATTTTTTGCCACTCGCTCGCCCAAAGTCGCGCTAGGATTTCTAAATTCGTTTTTTGTTAGTTTGTCGTTTGTAGCTAGTGCGTATCTTTTGTGGCTAGTGTGTGGTGCTTCTTTTTTCTCGCAAGCAAATGGGCTAGATTTTACACAAACAAACGCGTTAGAATCTAGCGTTGATTCTGTCTCGTTTGTTAGTATTTCTCTTTTTGAATGGCTTGTTTTGGGGAATTTTGGAGTGGATTTTGGATTTCGGGTAGATAGTATTAGCGCGATTATGATTTTTGTGGTTTCTTTTGTGTCAAGCCTAGTGCATTTTTATTCGATTGGCTATATGAAAGGCGATGAGGGGTTTAATCGCTATTTTAGTTTTTTAAGTGGTTTTGTGTTTTCGATGATGTTTTTGGTGCTAAGTGATAATTTTTTGGGACTTTTTGTCGGCTGGGAGGGCGTGGGTGTTTGCTCATATTTGCTCATTGGATTTTGGCATCAAAGGCAAAGCGCAAATTTTGCAAGCATTGAGGCGTTTATTAGCAATCGTATTGCGGATTTGGGAATGTTGCTAGGGATATTTTTGATTTTTTATGCGTTTGGTTCGCTAGATTTTGAAGTCGTATTTGATAGTATCTTACACCAAAGCGGGCAAGCAAGCACTTCCCAAACTATCTTATTATGGATTGGGATTTTGCTTTTTATCGGCGCTATGGGGAAATCTGCACAATTTCCATTTCACACTTGGCTAGCAAACGCGATGGAGGGTCCTACCCCCGTATCCGCCCTTATCCACGCCGCTACAATGGTAACTGCGGGTGTTTATTTACTCATTCGGGCAAATCCTTTGTATAGTGAGATTTTATATTTTGGCGAGATTATCGCGTATCTTGGGACATTTGTGGCGTTATTTGCCGCGTCTATGGCGGTGGTAAATAATGACTTAAAACGAATCATTGCTTATTCTACGCTATCCCAACTTGGCTATATGTTTGTAGCAGCAGGGCTTGGGGCGTATTCTATCGCGCTTTTTCATCTTTTTACCCACGCGTTTTTTAAATCGCTATTATTTCTTGGAGCGGGCAATGTAATGCACGCGTGCAATGATGAGCTAAATATCAAAAAAATGGGTTATCTTGCTCGCCCACTAAAATACACGATGATTTTTATGCTGGTGGGTAATCTCGCGTTGTGTGGGATTCCACCTTTTGCGGGGTATTTTTCTAAAGATTTGATTTTAGAATTTAGCTTTAATGCAGAATATAAGATTTTGTGGATTTTGCTCATATTTGGAGCGTTTCTTACGGCGTTTTATAGTTTTAGGCTTTTTATATTGGTATTTTTTCAAAGCCATTCACTAGATTTTGCTTTGCAAGAATCCCATAGCGACAAACACTCCGCCCCGCACGAAGCAAGCAAACTAATGCTTTTTTCTATGTTGCCTTTGGCATTGCTGGCAGTTATTGCAGGGTTTTTTCATACGAGTTTTTTTGAGATTTTATCTCATACTATTCCTTTTAAAATGCCTCATAGCGATTTGGGAGAAGAGATTTTAGCCCTTATTGCGCTTGGTGCAAGTGCGTGTGGGATTATTTTTGCGATTTTGCGATATGGTAGGAAAAGTCCTAAAAAAGTAGATTCTAGCACGCAATCTAAATGCGATAATTTTATTTACAACTTGCTTTATAACCAATACTATATTCCTAAATTGTATGAATGGATTTTCGTGCGTGGATTTACCAAAATCTGTGAAGTGGTAAATGAAAAAATCGAAAAAGGCATTCTGCTAAAAATCATTGATATATTTAGCAGAATTTTGATTTTGCTTAGCAAGGTGCTTTCATTGTTGCAAAATGGCTCGCTTAGTAGCGCGCTTAGGCTTATGGGTTTTGGTGTGCTAGTGCTACTATCTAGCGTGGTATTTTTATTTATTGGAGGTAGGTAATGGAATATTTACTATCCGTGATTATTGCATTTCCGCTCATTGCAAGTGTTATTGGGTTTAATATCGAAGAGAGAGTGGCAAAAATCTTTGGTATTGTCGCTAGTGGCATAGAGCTAGCATTAGTGCTTGGGCTTTGGGTTGGGTTTGATAGCGCAAGCCATCAGTTGCAGTTTGAGCATTTATTTGTGTTGGTAGAATCTTTGGGGATTTTTTATCATATAGGAGTTGATGGGATTTCGCTATTTTTGATTGTGCTAAGTGCGATAGTGGTGTTTTTAAGCGCGATTTACATAGGTAGATACAAGCTACAAAATCATTTTGTCGCTTCATTACTTGCATTAGAGGGCATACTTATGGGCGTATTTAGCGCGCAAAGCGTGCTTTTGTTTTATATTTTTTGGGAATTATCGCTGTTGCCATTGCTATATATGATAGGCGTTTGGGGTAGTGGCTTGCATAGTGAAAATATCAAATCCGCGCTTACATTTTTTCTTTATACCTTTTTTGCCTCGCTTATTATGTTGCTTGGGATTATTTATTATGCGTATTTATTTTTCTTGCACAATAAATTTTGGAGTTTTGAGCTTAGCGATTGGTATGCGCTTAGCCTGCCTAGCGAGTATCAAATCTGGCTATTTTTGGCGTTTTTCTTTGCGATTGCTGTGAAAATCCCTATGATTCCGTTTCATTCGTGGTTGCCAAAAACCTATGGCAATGCCCCAACCATTGGCACAGTGCTACTCTCCGCGCTATTGCTAAAAATGGGGACTTACGCGCTTGTGAGATTTAGCGTGCCGTTATTTCCTGATGCGAGCGTGGATTTTGAGCTGTTGATATTAAGTCTTGGGCTAGTGATGATTATTTATGGTGGCATAATAGCTTATGCAAACAAAGACATAAAACAAGTAATCGCTTATAGCTCGATTTCGCATATGGGCGTGGTGGTGCTTGGAGTGTTTTCTTTTAGCGTAGTTGGGGTAGGGGGCGCGGTGTTTATGATGTTTGCGCACGGGGTAGTGAGTGCTATGCTTTTTATGCTTGTAGGAATCATAGAGGACAAATACGCGCAAATTTGCAATGAGGATTTTAGCAAATCTAGCGCAGAATCTAAACATAGCCTAGCTAGCAAAATCATCGAGGGTAGAAACATTGCAAATTTTGGAGGGTTAGCACGATTTGCGCCCGTGCTTTGTGGTGTATTTGGCATAGCGATGATGGCAAATGTGGGACTGCCTTTAAGCATAGGATTTGTAGGAGAATTTTTTAGTTTGCTAGGTGTTTTTAAAAACTACCCCATTATTGCTTTTTTGGGGGGGCTTACGATTATTATCTCTGCTGTGTATATGCTAGTGCTGTATAAAAAAATCTTTTTTGGTGAGCTAAAAAATACAAAATTAGAGATTTTCACAGATTTAGATTCTACGCAAAAAGGCATTATGGCGGTGTTTGTAGGGCTAGTGATTTTTTTTGGTATATATCCTAAGCCACTGCTAAAATCCATAGAAGCAAGCGCGCAATCAACTCTTCAAGTCGCTTATGAACGCGCACATAACGACAAAAGCAAGGAGCGCATAGAATACAATCTCTATCCTTACTCGCGCAAAATGGAGATAATTCCAACAATCCCAAATGATGTCCTAAATCTGCAAGAGGGGATACAAGAATTTGATGAGTTTAGGGAGATTAGAGAATCTTTGAATCAACATACAGAGGATTTGAGTGAATCCTCTGCCAAGCCAAACCCCCAAAATGACACACAATCTACCACACAATTTGGGGCACAACCTAACCCACAATCTAGTGCGCAACCCGCTACGCAATCCACCGCACAGCCAACTACGCAACTTGACATAAGTCCTGCTACGCCCGCTATACAAGAGATAAAAACCCAAATGGAGTAATAAAATGAACCTAGATATACTTGAATTAAAAATATATGCGATTTTGCCTGTGTTGATTTTGATTTGTGGTGGCTTATGTTTGCTACTTATCAATGTATTTTCTAGCGCGTTTTCAAAAGGGCTAAATGTCGCTTTGAGTGCGCTATTTTTGGGCGTTAGTGCGGTGTTTAGCCTAAATCTAAAAGTAGGGGAGAGCTTTTTTGGGCTTATCAATATCAATGGCATTACTGCGCTTGGGCAGTTTAGTATGGAAGTATGCGCGCTTATTTTTATCGTGCTTTTTGGTAGCAATGCTTTAGTCAAAAATAAAGATACTATTGATAAATCCTTTTTTATAAAAGAATTTTATCCATTGTATTTGTTGATGATTGCGGGGTTTGATATTATGGTTTCAAGCACGCATTTGGTGGTGATTTTGCTTGGGTTAGAGATAGGCTCTCTTAGCCTATGTGTGCTTATCGCGCTAAATGGCAGAAGCAAGGGAATCGAAGCTGGAATCAAATATTTTGTAATGGGAGTTTTAGCTAGCATATTTTATATTTTTGGTGCGGTGTGTTTGTATTATGCGTGCGCGAGTTTAGATATTGCCCATATCCACGATATTTTGGTAGATGATAAATACACTTCTGTTTTTGCTGTATTTGGCGGAATCGTATTTATTTTAGCTGCCGTGTCTTTTAAAGCCTCTGCTGTGCCATTTCATAGCTGGATGCCCGATATTTATGAAGGCTCAAATTCTATTATGGCAGGTGTAGTGTCGATTATCCCAAAAATCGCTGCTTTTAGCGTGGCTATTATTTTACTTGGGGCGTTTTTAAAAGTCGGCATTATATGGCTAGAATCCGCGCTATATATTATCGTTGTTTTAACCATAACCCTCCCAAATATCGCAGCCCTTATCCAAAACGATGTCAAGCGAATGCTAGCGTTTAGCTCGATTTCACATAGTGGATTTGTGCTAGCGTGCGTGCTTGTCGGCACACAGATGAGCCTAAGTGCGCTATATTTGTATTGGTTTATGTTTATTATCACAAATGTCGGGGCGTTTGGCTTACTCTGGCTAAAAGAGCTAAATAGCGGGGCAAATGCCACAAATACACAAAGCACGCAAGAAGTTAGCGAAAAAACGCTAGAATCTAATAAGACTTCCTATATTGCTTGCGATGAGACAAAATGCGTATTTGCAAAACTTTCACGCAAAATAAATGCCCTAATTTCAAATAATATTTCTACAAAAACTTCTTATGATATTCCATTTAGCGCGTTTAATGGACTTGTTCGCATTTCGCCACTTAAAGCATTTTTGGGTGGGATTTTTATGTTTTCTTTGGCTGGGATTCCACCTTTTGGTGTGTTTTGGGGCAAACTTTGGGCGATTATGAGTGTGTATAGCGTGGGATTTGTGGGGCTTGCACTTGTGATGATGATAAATAGCGCGATTGCTGGATTTTATTATTTGCGCTTAGTGGTGGCTATGTTTTTATTGCCACCAAACACAAATAACACGCATAATGCGGACAATACTGACAATGCCAATTCTGTGATAGATTACGCAAATGGTATGCAAGATTCTATGCTTAGCAAAATCATTATTGGGATAATGGGGATTTTGTGTGTTGGTTCGATTTTTATGGCTCAATTTTTGCTTGATTTCATAGGAAAATATGTTATCGGGGCTTACTAAATTGCGCATAAGATGCTTATTGATATGTTTGTTGTTTGTTTATTTTGCGGAGGCGTTAGAGATTTCTACGACTTTTGGCAAGCAAGATAATGAGGGGTTTTCTGTCCTCACGCTTAAAAACTCTAAACCCTTTGCGTGCAAAGAAATATTTGATGCTGCAGGGACAGATGTATCCATAGAATGCAAAATCGATAGCGTGCCTGATAGGGGGTTTGCAGGACTAGAAAATGACTTTTTTAAAGTTACTTACAAAATGATAGAAAAGCAGTTTTATCTCTATATCTATCCAAAATATCGCCAAAAACTTTTTTCAATCCCCAAAAATCCAAAACAAGGCTTTGTGCTTGATAAATATCCTTCTATGATTGCAGATGCGTGGCAGATTGTGGGGTATAAAGAACACATTCCGTTTTTATCACAAAACTCCCAAGAGGAGCAAAGGGGAGGGCTAGATTTTCCTGTGCGTATAGAAGGGGAGGCTATGCCTATGATGCCCGAGCTAAATTCTGATAATCGTCCATTGCAAGCGACTAGAAATAGGGATTTTGAGGCGTATTCTGATGTGATAAAACTTATGGAGCGCAAAGCCTATATCACCGCTATCAATGACATAAATTACGCCCTAAAAGAAAATCCAGATTCTGTGTTTCGCAGGGATTTGACTTATCTTAGAATTATTGCGATGATAAATTTGGATTTAGAAGAGCAAGAGCCTATTATCAATGCCGCACAAGATTGGGTTAGGGCGTTTTCTGCTGACCCAGATGTCCCAGAGATTTTATACATTCTTGCAAATTCTTATAACAAAGAAAATATTCCCTCCGAAGCAGAGCATTATTATAAACGCATTAGCGATGAGTATCCAAACTCTCGCTTTTCGCCATTAGCAAAAATGCAGCTTGCAGTGATGTCGCGCACAGGTTCTGCGCCCATTTATGTGCGTATGAATTTTCAAAGTGCTTACACGGCGGCAAAAGATTTGCCAAGTGCTAGTGAAGTGGCGTTGCAGTGGGCATTATTTGAGCTAGAGCAAAGCCCTCAAAATCCAAATTCTCTTAGCAAAGCGAAAGAGTTAATAAGCAAAGTTTTGAGGGTTTATCCTGTATTTTTCCTTGATGAAAAATCTCCGACTGCGGATATTATCGAGGATTTGTTAGATAATAAACTATATGATTTAGCTGCCAAACTCACGCTATATCTGCACGACAATACCGAAGATGAGCAAAAAGAGCAGTATGGTTTTGATTTGGGTGCGTATTATGAGTTAGCAGGGGATTTTGACAATGCCCATAAAGCAAATCAAGCCTTTTTACAAGACTATCCAAAATCAGAATTTGCCGATGAAGTGGAGGATAGAGATGATGCGATATTATTTAATGTGCAAGGCAGTGATGATGATAAGCTAAAGCATTATGCTTATTTGATGGAAAAATATCCAAATGGCGATGAGGCAAGCAAGGCGCGTGATTTGAGTGCGGAGATTTTGCTAAAAAGGGGGGAATTTAGCGAAGTGCTTAATTTGTATGGAAATGCTTCTAGTCCGCACAAACAAACCGCGCTAATGGAAATCATTAAACTTGCGTTAGCAAAAAACGACTGCAAAGAGGCAAATACTTATTTGATTAGGGCGAGCGTGTTTGATTTGTCCCCTGCGCAAAAAATGAGCGGTTTTGATTGCTTGGTTTCAAGCGGGCTTATGAGCGCGGCAAAATCTATCTCTAATGGAATGGTAGAATCTAGCGCAAATCCAAAAGAGCGATTAGAATGGCTATATCGCATTACCAAAAATCTTTACACTTTAGGGGAGTTTAAACCAGCAACAATGGCAGCAAGAGATGGTTTTGCCCTCGCACAAAGCCTAAAATCTCATTATGACATTGCGTTTAGTCTTTTTGATGCGTTAGTGGCAATCAATTCACGCGATGAAGCAAAAAAAATCGCTCCATTTTTGCGTGAGCATTTTGGCAGGCAAGAAAAAATATTGCCCGTGTATGCAAAGCTACTAGAATACGCTTCTGCGGACAAAGACCAAACCCAAATCCAAATTTATGCTAATAATATTATCGAGCTACAAAACGCGCTAAAACTACAAGAATACACGCCCTATGCAGAATTTGCGCTTGCAACTTCGCTAAAAGATACCAATAAAGCCGCTCAAGCATTAAACTTGCTCCAAAAACTAGAATCTAAAAAACTAGATAATCCAGATAAACAAAGGCTTTTTTATCAAATCGCAAGCATTTATAATACGCAGGGCAAGGATTCTAGGGCATTGGAGTATTTTAACAAATGCGTGAGCGTCAATGTCGCTTCGCAATGGCAAAGCCTATGCAAAGAGGCTATTAGTTTTATCAATTCTCAAAAAAAATCCGCACAAGATTCTAACTTCGGGCTAGCACAACAATAAAACAAAAATTTGCCAACATTGAAAAAAAAAGCGAAATAACAAGCTAAAAAGCAAGACGACAAAAAACAAGATGGCAGGCAAAAAGTTGATTTTGTTTGATTTAAGGTTGTAGATTTTAGCCGATACTATGAGTTACAAAGCGATTTTAAAAGTGGCGAGTTTTTGACACGCACTTTTGGAATTTTGCTTTAACCTTAACACAAAGGATACAAAATGAAAACTCTAAAGACAATGACTGCAAGCGCGCTTATCGCTTCATCTATCACTACTGCAATGGTAGGCGTAGCAAGTGCTAGGAGTGCTGGGACTGAGCTATTTGGACACATAGGCGTAGCGTATAATCACGCGCTTGCTGACAACCAAAAAGGTGCTGATGGCAAAGATAACGCATTTATGGGAGCGACAGGACATTTTGGAGCGGATTTTGGCTCTGATGATTTTGGGGTAGGGCTTGGCGTATGGGCTGGCTACAAACTCTTTAGCCTATCAAATAACGCAGGAGATAGCAAATACGGCAAAAACTACTATGATGTTTCGGATTTGTATTTCCGCTACACAGGTGCGTTTGACTTGTATGTCGGGCGGTTTAGCTCTAGTTTCTTAAAAAGCGATTGGATTGACTTATACACTCAAGGCGTGGGAGTTAGCGTAGGTTTTGGTGAGCGTTCAAATGTATGGGCTTCTTGGGCAAATGATTCTGCGACTTTTGGTGTGCAACCAAATAGAATCGGCTCTGAACTTGTCTCATATTCTCGCTTTCCATCAAGTTTTGACAATTTTAACATTGGCAAAAAAGATTTTGTGGGAGCAGGTGCAAATATCGGGCTAGGGATTTTCCAAATCGATCCATTTGCACACTACTATATAAATGGCTACACAAACCAAGATATTATCCAAGCAGGGGCTAGACTAGCAATCATCGCAGGCGATAAATCAAGCATAGAATCTACCACCTCTGTGCGCGGAATGTATCAATATGACAAAAGAAACTCTTACTTAGTGTGGGCTGAAGAGGAGCTATTTTTTGCTAAATATTTCAAACTCGGCGGTGGCTATCTAATGGTAGGCAAAGAAGCTGCAATCCATACAAATGGCTCTGATCACACAAGATTTTATGGACGCTACACTACACCGAGCATAGCAAGCTATTTTGCTAGCGGTGCTGGCGTGTGGTATGGATTTGTAGGTGTGGAGCACGAGAGAGTAAAATTTGATGTGCTTTATGCAGGTGGGGATTATAAAGAATTTTCCGCAGTGGTTAGCGTGCGTGTGTTTGACTACAAACTTGGCATTATGCGCGATGGATTTGGAATCGATGTGGGTGCGGGCTATGTAAGCAACGGATTTTATGCTGGCTACAAAGCACACAATGCTATCGCATTTGCAAAACTTGTATTTTAATCCCTTATAACGAGTTTTTATCTGCTTAGCTTGCGACATTTGCAAGCTACTTTGACTGATAAAAACACTAGCTAGCTTAAGATTTTACAAAACTTTAAGCTAGCTTTTTTTATTTGCAAAATTTCTTTTTTATACTTTCTTTTTTTTAATAATCTCAAAAAAACTTAGGTAAAAGTTACGCGCGGTTGCATAGCCAAATATATGGGCAGTTTCTACAAGTGCTTAGCTTATCTGTGAGGGCAAAATCTACTTGGTTATTTTTTGTATTTTCTGTGCCATTTTGTGCTTTGCTATTTGCTCTATTTGTATCGCCTGCGCTATCTTGGAGTGCTTGCAAAATCATATTTTTTGTTTTATCATCGTTAGATTCTGCGAATGTTTCTTTGCAGGTTTCTTGGGAGGATTTTTGGGTAGATTTTTGATTAGAATTTTTATAATGCAAAAATACATTTTGCTTTTCTTTCAAAAAATATAATCCCGCTTCTACTAGGTTTTGCACCTCTTCATTTGCGCTATTATTTTTCAAAGCATAGCCCTCATATTCTTTACCCAAAAAGCCTAGATTCCCGTATTCTAAGATTTTAGATTCTAATAAAATCTTATAAAAAGCAAGTTGAAATTTATACTTGGCTTGGTTTTTTTTGTTTTTAGCATATTTATAGTCTAATATCCATAACTTCCCTTGCGAATCCATATCTAGCCTATCGATTCGCCCCTTTAGCATAAATCTTTTTCCATTATGTAAAATGCTAGATTCTATATCGCATTCGCACTCTATCACGCGCAAGCTAGACTCTTTTTTTGTGTCGGAAAAAAAACTAGCAAAATCTGTTTTATTTTCTAAATCCTCAAAATTTTTAAAATCCACCACATTATCACCCTTATCATTTGCAATGCCCATATTTTCTCTCACTCGTTTTGCCTCATACTCCCAAAATCCGCTCATCTCTAGCTCACTCATTTGATATGCAAGAATCTCCATATATGAAATATCGCTTAGATTTTGCTCCAAATCATTAGGCTGCAAAATCTGCTTAGATTTTGTCATAAAATCTTGTTTTATTGATTCTAGGATTTGTGGATTTAGCGGGATATTTTTGTATTTGTTATACGCTTCTAAAAGCGCGTTATGCAAATTTGTGCCGATGTTTAAGGATAGATTTTTCTCTTCTTGTGGAGCGATTTTTAGCACATATTGAAAATAAAATTTGCGCTTACATTCTACAAAAGTCCATAAACTCGTAGCAGAGAATCTAAAATTTTCCAAACTGCCAAATGCGTTTTCATCGACAAAAACGGGTAATTTTTTGTCAGGGAAAAGTGCGTAGCAATCATCGCCATTTTGGCTTTTGATATGTAGCTCATCTAGCAGGTTTGCCCTTGTGCGCTCGTCATTTTGGGTATGGGTTAGATAGACTTCTTTGCGTGTTTGTAAAAAAAGCGAATAATAATAATGCTTTTGCAAATGCTCCCTATCTTTTAGTGTAGGCATCGCAAGCTGCGTGCGGATAAAGGTATTTAAAAACATATCGCTATCTTTGACTTTTGGGATAAAATCCTCATTGCAATCAAGCACAAAAACATACTCACAACTAAGCCCGCGAGTTTCCAAAATCCCCATTACGCGCACTTTACCTCCACGAGTATCATCATCTTTTAGTCTTTCTAAATCCTCCAAAAAAAGCATAGATAATTCCTGCCATTCTAAAGCGTTTATGTAGGATTTGATTTGGGTGTATTGAAGGAGAATTTCTTGGATAGATTTGGTAAGATTTGGCGAGATTTGAGAGTAAATCTGGCTAGATTGCAAAATGGATTCTAGCGCGGATAAATTATCCTTTATGTCGGTTTTTATGGTGGATTTTTGGGTATTTTGGGCATTATTTTGCAAATCATCTTGTATGGATTTTTTTGCGTGATTTTGCAGTAGCGATTCTAGCGTGGCAAAAAGCCCTAGATTTTCTTTGCCCATTGCATAGTTTAGATTGCGCGCTTCATCTAGGATTTCAAAATATTCTACCATATCATCGCTAGGCAAAACAATAGCGATCTGCTCCCCATCTACCCCGCTCTCTAGCAGTTCGCGCACTCTCTCTAGCACAAAGGAGCATTGTCCTATGCGTAGCTCAAAGCCAAGCGAGCTAATATGTGGCAAATTTTTTAGGGGGATTTTTTGAGTGATTTTGCAAGATAGATTTTGTGGATTTATATGTTTGGTGTTTAGATTTTGGGCAAAATCTTGCGTTTGGTTTATCGATTCTTGCGTAGCTTTTTGCATTTCTATGCAGTAGCTAAAGTTTGGCTCTAAGAGTGCTTGTTTTATTGATTGATTAGGGTTTTTCGACAATTTTTGTGTGTCTTGCAAGATTTGTGTGAAATACGGAAAATGCGTAGCATTGTAGCTGTCTATGTTTAGATGAATGTGTAGCGGTGTTTTAAGCGCGATTTGCTCTAAAATATGCACTTCTATGGGGGTTAAAAATCCATCAATAAAAATCTCTATTTTTTTAAACGCGTTTATAAACTCATCGATGATAATGATTTCATCTTTGCGCGGGATACTAAAAAATCTCTCTTTTTCTAGCACTTCCTCAAAGCTAGTGAAAATTTCCTCAATAATTGCCAAATGCTCGGTAAAATCCGCATAAATATCACTGCTTGGAATATCGCTAAATGTGATATTGTGGTGTTTGATTTCATTAAAAAGATAGACTAAAAAATCACTCCCTTCCAAATACCCCAAAAAACTTTTTTCAAATACTAAAAGATTGGTAATTTTTGGCTTTTGTGCGATGATTTGTCTCAAAATATTTTGCAAGATGATGGTTTGGATTCTGTGGTTTATGCGGGTTTTGTCTGGCACGATATAGCTTTTTTTAAAAAATTCGCCTATGCTTAGAGCTTTTGGCATAAGCCCTTGTGGTTTTTTGGCATAAAAATCCCTAATCAATCGTTGTGTAGAAAACACATAAAGCACTTTTTCTAAATCCATAAAATCCCTTAGCATAAAAATATCTTAGAATGTCTAAAAAGCGTATTTTGCCCTATTTTTGTTTATATTTGGAATCTAATCAACGCAAGACTTGCTAGATAATATTTGTTTAGCAGGAAAAATGCGAGATTAACAAGGCTAAAAAAAGATTTAAAAAACAACGCAAATCAAAGGCAATGATTTTAGTCATCTAAGATTTCATCACGCACAAAACTAATAATTGCCTTGCATTTTTTGCAGTGGAAAACTGAGCCATTTTGGATTTTTTTATGCACGCTATCTAGCACGCGAAATGAGTTTCTACAACCACAATGGTAAAAATGCGCTACTTCCTCGTTTTCTAGGAGTTTTTCATCTAAGAAAATAGGGCGATTTTGCTCATCTGTCTGCCCTGTGGAGTGCAAAAGTTTTTTGTGCTGTTTGTGCCAACGCTCTATTTTCATATCTTCTTTCATAATATGTTCCATAAGCCATTCTTTTGTGATGATAGCTAGCTTTTTTTTGAAATCATATTGAATATTTTGGATTAAATGCGACATTTTAAAAACAATATCTTTGTGAATCTCTCTATGCTCTTCTAAGTGCGGATAGCCAATGCTTGCCATATATTCTTCTTCATCGTGGAAGTGAAATTTCATATAATTAAAAAGCTCGACAAGCATAGCTTTTATCTCGCTAGAATCCACTTGTTTATGAATCAGCTCGGCTGCTTTTTTTGCGATGATAAAAAGCCTTTTGTGTTGTGAGTCAATGTGGTCATTTTTGACGCTATATTTGTCGTCCCACTCTGGAATTAGCATACATTCTCTCCTAACTTAAGCCATAAGACAAAATTTGCGCAAATCGTGTATATATCGTGTAGATTGTGTATAAAAGCCAAAATTATACCACTTATTAACTTTTGATTTGCCTTTTTTAATGGTTTTTGTGATCAATGTGATGAAAATGTATAAAAAATATCAATTTTTGCGCTAACAAAATCTATGAAAAACTTGCAAAAATAAAATCCCCTATTTTAGATTTTTAGATACAATTTGCCTTAGAGTTTATGTTTGGATTTTGACTTAGCCTTTGTTGGTTTTTTGGAGAAAAGCAAACATACACAAAACCTCATAAATGGGCTTTTGGAATGGACTTTTTTACACAAAAATCTAGCCCAATAAACCCAAAAAGACAAACCCCAAAAGAAAGGAAAAAGGAAATGAAAAAATTCGCACTACTTCTTAGCATTTTCACCATATCTGCTTTTGCTAACCCAGACACTACCGCTACACAATCTTTGCCAAGCTCTTTGCAGGGCAAAAAAACTTACTTAGAAGAAGAGCTAAAAGAGCTAGAAGCTAGGGAAAAAGACCAGATGGAAATCCAAACCCTAGAAGCAAAAATCCAATTTCTAAAAGAAAAGCAAGCAAACCAAATCAAAACTCCCGCTCAAAACTCTGCGCAAAATCCTAACACGCAGGCACTAAACCTAGCCCCAGCTACACTTGCAGAGGACGAGGACGAAGATGATGAAGATGAAGTCATAAGCGACCAAGAATATCGAGATTTGCAAACAAAACGCGCATTTGGCAAAAATCGAAATGGCGTTTTATTGCGATTTATGGCGGGCAGTATGCGACCGCACACAATGTTTAACAAAGATTCCCAAACAGGTTTTGGATTTGGGGTAGGTTATCAGCGATTTTTTAGCTTTTTGGGCTTTGGCAAACCTAGCAAAAGTCCTTTAGGTTTTAGAATCTATGCAGACTCTTTTGCTCCATTTAATAACGGCAGGACACAAACAATGTCAAGCGCAAATATCGATGGTTTGCTAGAATTTAACTTCCCAAATAGCTTTTCGTATTTTGGAGTATTTGGCGGTGTGGGATATGCTAGATTTGATATATGGGATTCTACTTCGGCTATGATGAGTTTTCGCTCTAGCTACCATAGAGAGACGATTGCGTATAATTTTGGCACTGCGCTAACGCTGGGCGCAAAACATCGCTTTGAGTTTTATTACAAAGTCTTGCCCGAGCAAAATAGCAAAAAGTTAGATTTTGCGTGGAAAGAGCGAAATCTTATTTCTTTTGTGTATCAATTTACATTCTAGGGCTTGTGTAATTCTGCTTTTTATTTCGCGTTTCTTATGGGGGATTCTCGCTTGCAGGGGAAATTTTTCCTTGCAAGCGTTTTTTTATGCCCGCTTTTTTTGCAAGTTGTTATAACTTGTTTTTTTTTTTTTTAATCTTGCGCATTTTATGGCATTTTGCCTTTTTTGTATTTTTTCTTGCAAAGTGATTTTTGCAACTAGATTTTGCTACAAGATGTTATTTGCAAGGTTTTATGATTCTTGCCACCATTTAGGTTTTGGTGTGCTAAGTTTGTAGCGCACGCCATCAAATACAAAATCCATGCTCAAAGAATGCAAAGCTAGTATTTTGTCCGCATACAAAATATTGCCAAAATCTGTTTTTTGTTTAGAATCAAATATGTTTGTGCTTTGAAGTCCTTGCCTATCTTGCTCTCGCATTATTTTTAGTTCGTCCAAATACCGCTCGCTTACTTCATCGCTTACGCCATAGAGAAAGTCATTTTCAATCGGGTGTCCTATGTGGGCTAGATGCAAGCGGATTTGGTGAGTGCGACCTGTAAGGGGGAGTGCTTTTATAAAAGTATGAGTGCCATCAAAATATATAGGGACAATGTGCGTAAGCGCGGGCTTTGCGGCTTTTTTGTTCTTTTGGTTCTTTGAGTTTGTTGCGGATTTTGCGATTTTTGTGAGAGTCGCAGTATTTGCAGTATTTTTAGTGTTTTTTGTGCTTAATCGCAAAGTAAAATCCATTAAAAAAGTATCCCAAAAAGAAGCATTTGTAACTTTTGCATTAGATTCTAGCAAATCATTTTTTAAGCAGGGATTACCAAAATCCAAAAAATGCAAACAATCTAGCACGCAATCATCATTTTTAGAATCATCAATCTTAGAGCGGATAGATAGATTTTCCCTTTGTGTGTTTAGCATTTTTTTAGGGCGAGTAGGCACGATGATAGGCGCATTTATTAGGCATTCTTTTTGGATTTCTCCGCGCACTTTTGCAAGATAGATTTTTTGGATTTTGCGATTCATTAGGGAGTTTTTTAGCGTTATTTGGGATTTTTTGCTCCTCGCTACCAAAATCGCCCCGCTAGTCTCAAAATCAAGCCTATGCACACTTTGGGCTTCATCGCCACAAAAAAAGCGGATAGAATCTAGCAAACTTTTATGTAAAAAATTGCCTTTTGGGTGGGTTAGGATTTTGGGTGGTTTGCAAAAAAGCACAAAATCCTGCGTGCAAAAAATCGGTTTTATTAGTTCGCTTGGCTCATAATAATTATTCACAAAATGAGTAAGCCACACGCCACCTTGCAATATGTCGCCTTTGCGTGCGATTTGCCCGCTATTTGTGTTGATTCTTAGTCGCGCTTTGTCGATAGTTTTTTGTGCTAATGCGGTGGAAAAACCAAGTGTTTGGGTTAAAAATTTGCTAGCTTTTATGGGAGAATCTATAAAAAAATACGAGCGAATAAATGGCAAAAAAACTCCTTTGTAATGCAAAATAAACTGCAATAATACCATTTCTTTGTCATCGCTAGATTCTGCATTTATGATAATCCTTGAAATCGTTGCAATATGTTTTTTTGTATATTTAGTTTTCTTTGTCATACTTCCGTGATTGCGAGTTAGGCGATAGCCTAGCGTGGCAATCTAACCTTTAAAAAAAACATAATTCTAAAAAATAGATTGCCACAAAATCTTAGTAGATTCTCTTGTAATAATAAATGCAACATAAAAATAAACCCAAAATTTGCTACAATGCTACTTTTTCAAATTTAAACAAAATTTTTTCTATCAGGCAAGCGAACATTCGGGCGAGAAATAGGCAAAAAATCAAATGCAAAAAAAGAGCAAAACAAATGAAACAAGCAGTTTTGATTCTATCTAGCGCAATTATTGCAATAGTGTTTTGTGCGTGTGTAGGTATCAGCACAACTAAAGGTTGCGACACGCTAAGAAAGCAAAAACTATCAAATACACAAACGCTAGATACACAACACGCACTCTCCCCCAAAGCACAGGAATATTTAGACAAATCTAATCAGTATTACGAAAATAGCGATTATGCAAAAGCACTAGAATTTGCGCTAAAAGCGTGCGATTTGGACGCGGGGGGAGCGTGTTTTATTGTGGGAAATATTTATGTATTAGGCGAGAGTGTGCCAAAAGATGGCAAAAAGGCAATAAAATTTTGGGATAAAGCCTGTGGGCTATATTATGGCAATGCTTGCTACAATGCTGGAATCTTGTTCCAACAAGGGCTCACAGGCGTAGAAGGCGAAGAAATATTTAAGATTGATATTGTCAAATCTGGCGAATACTTTCAAAAGGGCTGTGATTTAAATGTAGGATATGCTTGTGTAAATCTTGCCTATGCGTATTTGAATGGCTCTTTGGGTATGGAAAAGGACGAAGCAAAGTCTGTGATTTTGTGGAAAAGAGCGTGTGATTTAAATAATGAGATAGGGTGTTTTAATTTGGGATATATTTATCAAAGAGGCGATGGCGGGGTAAAAAAAGATGGTGAAAAAGCAATGCAGGCGTGGGAAAAATCCTGCAAGCTAAACTATGTCGATGGGTGCTCGCTCGTGGCAAATGAATATCAACTTGGAAAATTAGTAAAGCAAGATTTACAAAAAGCCGAGCAAGCGTATATTAAAATGTGTCATTTAAGCATAGATTTTGATGAGAAACATAGAGCTAAAGCGTGCAAGCGCGGAACATCGCTAAAACTAGCACGAATCAATGAGCAATGCGCTAAAAATAACGCTCAAGGTTGCTTTGAGTTAGCGGAGCATTATGCTGGGCTATATAAACAATATGAGGGCTATGATGGGGAGGCACTAGATACAGCGAAAAAGGCTAAACATAATTTTGCAATGACGCTTAAATTTTTGCAAAAAGCGTGTGATTTAGGCATAGCAAAGGCGTGTTTTAATCTTGGGATAATATATGAAAATGCGAAAAATCAATTAAACAAAACCAAAAAAAATACTATCAAAGCAAACGAGCTATTTGATCGAGTATGCAAACTTGATGGGCACAAATGTTATGATGTTGGAGATAGTTTTTTCTTTGGACGCAACAAGCTAACCAAAAACTACATAAAAGCCCTTGAGTTTTTCAAAAAGGCGTGCGATAACATAAATAGATGGGCGTGCCAAAAAGTCGCACTTATGTATTATGATGGTCATAGCGGTATAAATCAAAATAAACCACAAGCAATGCGGTATTTTATCAAATCCTGCTATTTGGGCTTGACTCAATCCTGCCATCAAGCAGCGCAACTAGAATTTACTAATTGTGCAAAAAATCAATGCGATAAAACAAAGATTTTAGAGCTGATAACAAGGAGTTGCGAAATCAGTGGGGATGGATACGGATGTTATAAATTAGGCAACGCATATCGCTCTGGCAAGGATATAGCCCCACAAGATACCAAAGAGGCAGTAAAATTCTATGAAATGGGCTGTGAAGCGGAGAATAGTAGTGCTTGTTTTGCGCTTGCAGAGTGGTATAGTAAAGGCGGGGATGGACTAAACAAAAACGAATCAAAAGCTAGGGAATTTTATGAAAAACTTTGCGCCGTTGAAGGCTATCAACCCTGTAAGATTGCCAATAATGTGGGCAAAAAAATCAAATGCAAAAAAGGAGCAGGACGATGAAAAAAATGGTAATGATATTTTTAGGGATATAGTAGCATTTGGAAACATTTTGCAATGCAAAATCTAGCGTATAATCTAGCGTGGTGGCTAAAAAAGAGTTGGAATATTATTTAAAATAGCTGTGATTTTGGTAGTGTAACGGCGTGTTTTGGCTTGGAGTGATGATAAAAACTAACGCGCTAGCAAAAGCAAATGCCGACATAATCACGCTTTTTTAAATTTTTAGATTCAAAGGGATAAAAATGAAAAAATTAGTCTTAATGTTTTTAATGGCGGTTATGTCGATTGCATTTGTGGCGTGTGGGGATTCAAAGGATTCACAAGATTCAAGCAAATTACAAAGCATAGATTCTAGAGATTCACAGGTTGAATCTAGCGTAGATTTAGGCAAATCTACTCAAAATTTTGCGCAAGATTTGGTGGCGCAAAAAAAGCACTAAAAATCAACAAAAGGATATAAAATGCAAAGATTTATAATTGTAATATTGCTATTTTTGGCAAATGCAGTGAGTTTTGAAACGGATCCCAAAAAAATCGAATCACTCAAAGATAGAGATGTAAATTCTTATGGGGCATTGATAGACGCATATCGCACTGATTTTGGATGCACCAAAAAAGTCTCAACCACCCTAAAACTCAAAGGCAACCTCCGCATTTCGTGGAGTTTTGATATAAAGCACAATAAAAATATTGATTTAATCTTTTTTCCGCAAAATAACCCATATATAAACTATGCCGTCCTTTATGCTAAAGATTTCCAAAAAAGCATAGATAAAGAGCAGTTGCGTGTATTTGGAATACCTAGAGCATTAGATAACATAAAGATTCCTTATGATATAAACTATGATTTTACAAAAGAGATTTTATCAAAAGCAGAGTTTAGCAAATCCCAACAACAGCGATTTTTTGATTCGCGTTTTGGCTCGGTGCTTGTGCCTATTGAAGTAGAATTTGAATGGTATCTAATTCACTTAGGTGATTTTAATAGAAAGCCCTTAGATTTTAGCGTGATTACTTTTCCTAAATATGATAAGTATTTAACTGCACTAAATTGGATAGATAGATTAGAGTGCATTTTATGTCTAGGCATAATAAAGTCCCATAAAATCCTCCCACAAAATACAACGCTAAATTTCCCTAAATCTATCACCTCTTGGAAAGATAATGAATATAATAAAACAACGCAAGAATATGAAACCGTTACAAAGCATTTGCCCTACGCTGAAGTTTTTAAACCTCTCCCCACCTCCGCCCTTGCCATCACAAAAACAAACATAAATGACTTTATCTTAAATGTGAGAGATAAGCCTGATGCTAAAAATGGCAAGATAGTAGCCCAGCTTTTATCACAAGACACAAATACACCTAATATTTACATAACTGATTCTGATGGCTATACCACCGATGGTAGCATAAAGCCTATGTATAAGCCAATGATAAATAAAGGGCGAGAATGGTATGAGAGAGATGATTTAGGCAGTAGTGATGAAATAGGTTATATACTTTATTACAATCGCAAAATGGCACAATCCTACTATGAATCCAACAAACAAAAACTCATAAACCCTTTATTTAGAGATAATTATTTGGTGCTTATTTGGGATATATTGCCAAATGATTGGTGCAAAGTGTGGATTCTAAAAATGATAGATAAAAACACCATTTCAAGTGAGGACAATGAAACAAAATTTAGCGAAGTTGAATTTGATATATTTAGTTTTAGAGAACAACTTTTACCTTTTATCGATGGCTATGCTAAAACATTCAACAAAACCCCATCCACACTCAAACTCTATGAGGGCTACATACATTCTAGTGGATTAGAGTATTTAGCACCATTTGGAAAATAAATTTGCTAGCTCACATATTTGATAAAATTTTATGCAAAACAAACAAAACACCGCACAAATGCCACCTAGCACGATAATCCAAAACGATAAAATTCTTTTTAATGATTATCAATATAAGCCTAGTAGCATCTGTAAGGGCAATGGAGTGCTTTTGGCAAAGGATATTGTGGCGTATATCACTTTGCCAAATGCTTTTGTGGTGGTAAATAGGCATTTGGGTGCGCCATTTTATGAGCTCATAGCAATGCGATATGCGACAAGTGATGAAATTGCCACATTTGCCAAACGCAATGGTTTGCGCAAGTTAAATCATACGGATAATTGGATATATTTACTTGAGGAATATTTGGATACAGAGTATTCGCAAGAAACGCACGAAAATTTTATGGAGCGTTTGCGTAAAAATGGCTTTTTGGCACAAGAGATTGCTACTATCAAGGCAAAAGAAGGCAAAATGGTAGATTGGTGCAATGGATTTGCGTGGGAGTGGATTGCGCTTGATGTGTTTTATTTGCTACATTTTGAGTTGCATAATCCCAAAGGTGCGATTAAATACTTACTTTTTCCTAAAAAGTTTGATGATTTTTACAAAAGGGCTATGACTATCGCACTAAAAGGTGCGAATCTAAAACCGCTCAATGATTCGCTATAATCACGGCTTTTAATTTTTTAGATTCAAAGGGGTAAAAATGAAAAAATTAAGTTTGGTAATTTTGATTTTGGCGGCTTTTTTGGGTTTTAGTGCGTGTGGGGATTCAAAGGATTCACAAGATTCAAACGAATTGCAAAGCATAGATTCTAGAGATTCGCAGGTTGAATCTAGCGTAGATTTTGGAGAATCTCAAAATATAGGTTCTTTGTTGCAAGAAAAAGACATTATAAATGGCTCTTTTGTCAAAAAAACACACACTGATATGCTATATAGTAATACCATATATGAGGGCAAAGGGCGCATAAGTGGTGTGCTAGTGTGGAGAACGGGCGTCATAGCAGATATGGAAGGTTGGGGATTTAGAGAGTTATTGTTTGTGCCTGATAGAAATAGTGTGTTTGATGAGTATCTCGAATTTACGCTATGCAGAAGCGATGATGAAGAGCACTCAAAACAGCACCATTGCTTGGATAAAAATATCACTACAAAAATATCTCACGCATTAGGGGAAAATTGGCGTGAAAAATATGCCTTGTCAGATTTTATGGTGAGGGCAGAAGTGGATATTGCAAATCATCAGAAATTTATGACAGATTGGATAGAGGGTGGCATAGATTATGTGGATTTCAAAGATTTAAAATTGCATTATGACATACATATTGACTATTGGCAAAACAATATAAATCAACTTTTTGAAAATCCACTCGCAGAGCCAAAAATTATGATAAATATTTTAAGGTATGCCTCCAAAGATTCTTACATAAACTTACGCGAATCGCCAAATGGCAAGATTCTCTATGCGATACAAAAAAACGAAGTTGCAACATACAAAAAGACGCCCGATGAAGAGTTTGGAATATTATTTTGCAAAATGACAGAATCTAGCGTAAGCAAAGGTAGAATCGTATTTTTAGGCAAAGATTCCACCAACCCCAAATGGCATAAAGTCGCCTATATCCCACCAAATGCAAAGGATACAAGCAAAGCAATCTATGGCGTGATTCATAGCTCCCAAGTGGGATTTGAATGTGGGGAGTAGGCTTTAAATAATATAAACTTTATAAAGGGTTAGAAACCAAAAGCGATATTTTACGATTCCGCGCAAATCTATGGCGAATCTAGCGAATCTGCGATTGTAGATTCACGCAAATCTAAACAATTAAAATCACATAAAATTTTCGCTACAATCACACTTTTAAATTTTAAAAATGCAAAGGATTGTAATGCCAAAACTACGATTTTTCGCGCTATTTTTGCTTCTCACGCTAAATGTCGCAAATGCGATGACACTAGACTACATACGCAATCATAGCAATATAGAGGATAGATACGAATGGGGCGACTTTTTCTACCAAAATAAACAAATTTTATCGATGGCTTCGCTTGAATCGAATATGATTCGCACAAGATTTGAGTTTAAGCAAAAAGATTTGCTGTTGCTTAAAGAATTAGCAAACCTCCAAGACAAAGACTACAATGCCTTTGGGATTCCCCTGCCAAAGCAAATCATTTTAGAAGTGCTAAATTTTCATAAAAATCACAATGATGAGTTTTCAATGCTAGTCAAAGCCTATCCATTTAGTCAGCTTATTTTCTCACAATGGCAAACTATCAAACTCTATGAAAAGCACAAAGAATTAACGCAAAATCCAAAATTAACATACAAAGATTTTATGCGACAATATTTTAGTTTTACTTACAATGGCAAAAATCTCAACATTTATGAGGCAATAGCCAAAATGAAACTCCAAGAGAGAAATAATGCAAATGATGAAAATTACAGCATTATAAGCAATTATGTAGCATTAGCCGATTATGATGCAATCACACTTTATGACTTTGTGTATGACATTATCCCAAATTCTATCAAACGCGAATTTTTAAAAGATGAATCAACTATGAAAGCCTACTTACCCCTTAAAAGCGAATCATTTGAATACACGCAAAATAATTTTAAAGATAAAACAAAATTACACGCAAATATCTATGGCGATAAGCCTTTCAACGAAAAAAATATCAAAAAAGAGTGGCATACCATAAATGCGCTCAATCTCAAAGGCTATGACATTAACTCAAAAGAGATTCTAATCCCAAAAGTAAAGCACAATAAACTAGGCATAGTTTATGATGAGATTTGGGAGCTAGTGAATAATAAAAAACCGACATTGCTAGAAATCACCCAAGAGATGATAGATGAAGAAGATAAAATCAATCAAATGCTTATACGCGGGGATATTAACGATGATTATACAAAAAGTGCGCTAGAGATTGAATATAATAAAAGATTAGCGCAAAATACTGCTTTGTTGATAGGCAATAATTTTGCCTATGATAAAGCTATGTTTGAATCATTACGCGTGGTATTAAGAGAAGCGCAAAGGCGATTTGACAAAGGCGAATTAAGCAAAGAGGAAATGCGCTATCATTATGATATGAGTGGATTGGCTAGATATAGCGATGAATTTCCGCGTGATTGGTATGGATTTGAATTGCGAGATGACTGCTACTATGCCTACCGCTTCAATCAAGCATTAGCATTGGCATTTGTGGGCGCGTATCATAAAGGGGAATAAATGGATATTTTAGCAAAGATTGTCGAATCGACAAAGGCACGAATCTAACGAATCTAATGCGAATCAAACGCAAATCTAAAAAGCGCGAATTTTCGCTACAATCACACATAAAGATTTATGGAGCTGATAACAATGAAAAAAATCGCATTTATGCTATTATCTATCATTTTAAGCGTGGGCATTGCAAACGATAAAAAAGTAGAAAGGGTTTGGGACCCACAAATACACAACGACTTCCTACGCAATCGCACTGATAAAGAAATATATTTAGGTATAAACACAGCTATAAATGCCCTTAATGATTGGTGTCCAAATGATGAGTATCAAATATTAGACCATAAAGTAGGGCTATATTTAGGCAAAATTATTTTTAGCAAAAATAAGCAAGGCATTTTAGCTCCTAAATTTATCCCTTCAAACATAGCAAATATCGCTAATGAAATAGATAAAATCAACCCTTTATGGCTTGATGAAATCAATAAAAACTATATCCCACCACAAGCACAATACGATGCAATGATGGGCAATTACACTATATACAACGCCAATAATGTAAAAACGCTTTGCAAAAATAGCAAGGCAAATATTACTTTAACAAAAGAGCAAATCATCTCATATTTCACACAATTACACCAAGAAAACACAGAATTTATCGCAAACTACATAGAATCTATAAACAAAAATAATGGAATCCACGCATATCATTTGCACGATAAAATCTATGATGATTTATTATCAAAAGGAGTCTTGCAAAAAGATATGTTTAAATGGTGGAGTAATGCCCCTAAGTCCCCTTATACGCAAGCAATATTGCTTACTCTTGATTTTCTAGCTAAAACCAATCAACCAAATCATAAAATCTTATTATATGATGAGTTTTTTTATGCGTATTTGGTGTGGAGTTTGAGAAATTATACAATTCGTTATTATCAAGGATACCTTGCAGAAAAAAACAATATGCTATTTAATATAGCTAGCTATATAGATGATGAGAAAATATCGCAATATGAGCAGTTGAAATACTTATTTTATAAACTACGAAATTATATTAGTAAGATGTATCATAGTGATTTATCACAAGCATTAAAAGATGAAATACTTGGTAGTTCTGGTAATGGCTGGGAATATGGCTTTTTTAATGTGGAGGCTACAAACTATATCCCAACTGACGAAAAAGGACACAAAGACATAGATTCTAATGGCTATTATTTTTCTTTTACCTCCCCCAACCAAGCTTTATTTACAAGAGGACAACCTATCACACCCTCCCCACTAGGCAAATACTATTTTGAATTAAGCGATAATAAAAGCGTATATATTGAATTTTTCCCTAGAATCTATCCTAGCATCACAAACCCTCCAAAAGGCTGGAGCAAAGAAATGATGCAAAAACTAGATTTTAAGTTAGAATAAGGTTACTATGGTGATAAAAATCGCAAAACAAATCAATCACACATTGAAGTGTTGCATATTGCCATTGTTGATATTGCAAATGGGCTTATATTCTGGCTGCACTTTAAAACCAAATCAAAGCCGATTTTTTTTTTTTGTTTGGGACAATTTGCAACAGCAAAAAGTTTTAAATATTTTGCAAAGCTATCGCTGTATAAAAATCAGCTTAAATCGCTTGAATTAAGCGTGGTTTTTGGGGTAAATCTAGCATAGTTTTATCATTGCAAGCGTTTAGAATCTGCTTTATGCAAAATCTAATGTGTGGCACAAGCCCGTAGCTACAAAGTAGCGATTTAAGCGCGCAAATGCGAATGGGTGCAGTTGCATAAGCAAAATCTACAATCCTAAATTGTTAAAATAATGCCTTTTATTGTTTTTGGTTATAGATTGCCACGCATTGCGTTTTGATGCTCGCAATGATAAAAAACCATTGTCATACTTAGGTTGCAAAGTAACAAAAGTATGACAAAACTTCAAAATGTAAATAGAGATATTTTTCGCTTACGCGCACAGTATGACAAAAAATCCTAAGTATAGCAAAATCCATAGATTGCCACGATTTTGCTATGCAAAATCTCGCAGTAAAAAAGCATTGCCATATTAAGACTAAAAAACCAAAGAATCTAAAAATCTAGCCACAAAGTATAGATTTTTTGCCTATTGCTTTGTGTCTTGCTTAATATGACAAAGAAAAGGCAAAATTTTAATATGACAAGATTTTAGATTCCCACGATTTTGCAACTTTTAACAACGCCACACATTTTAACAACCCTACAAAATCTAAGCAACAAAAATCAAAGCAATAAAATCCAAGTAGCAAAATCTAACCCCACAAAATCTAACCCCATTTTTAAAAATTAAGCCTCATATCCACAAAATAGCTTCTTGAAGCCCCTGCTAGATATGTCGCACTTATGCCCGCCGTGCTACTTATGTTAGAGCTTTGATAAGCGATATAGAATGTATCAAATACATTTCGCACGCCCGCCGATAGATTAAAATGCCTATATTTATAGTTTAGTCCAATATCGCTAAGAAAATATCCATTTGCATTCATATCGACTTGGTTATAATCAACCTGATTACCATTCCAAGAGTTATTTATCCATAGACTTAGTTTATTTTCGCCTTTATGCAAAATCTCATAATTTGCTCCTATGGTTAGCTTAAAAAGCGGCGCATAGGGGATAGGTTTCCCCTCTATAAAACCACCATTAGAAGTCCCGCCAGCGATAGATGATTTTCCTTTTAGCACATTTGTGTAGAGATAAGATACGCTCTCTACCAGCTCAAGCACAGAAGCGATAGTCTGCCTACCCATTATTTCTGCGACTAGTCGTTGCGTCTGCCCTATGTTAAAATAAGTAACACGAAAACCATCTAATCTATGGCGGATTTCATTTAGCGTGTGGGTATAAAACACGCTTGCGCTTAAAGAGGAGTTTTTAAAATATTCCCTCCAGCCTATCTCGCCTGTGAAATATTGTTCAGGCTCGATATTGCTAGGGATTTTGGGGGCTAAGCCTGTGCTAGTTGCATTATAGTTTAAATCCGAGCTTACCACTTCGCGCACCGAAGGGCTAGTATAGCCTATCTCGCCTTTGATATACACTATGCCAGAATCGCCATAATGAAACGCAGGAGTGATTTCAGCTGCATAGCCCCATTGTGGTTTTTGGGCGTTTGTTTCAAAGTAGCCATTCATATTCATAAAATTCATACCCGTATGCCCTTGAATCATAAAGTAAGAAAAATCCCCCCTCGCTCCTACCCCTAAAGAAAACCAATCAACAAACTTTATAGAATCAAACGCATATAGCGAAACAGAATATTTTTGCCCTTTATTTTGCGTTTGGGTAAATGAGCTTTGAGAGTTGTTATCGCTTAGCTCGATTTGGTTATCTAGCCCGACAATTAGCGTATTTTTGGGGATTTTGTGTTTTAATTTTAGATTTAGCCCTGCTCCTTGATTGCTAAAGGTATTGCGTGTGTTGCCACCTAGCTCTTGGCTAGGAAACAAAAAATTGCTAAATTGATAGAATGTAAGCGCGTCAAATGCTAGATTCTCGCTAAAGTTAGCATTATAATTTAGCGAGGTTTGGATAAAATCCTGCCCCACTTCACCATTGCTATTTTGACTTGAGCCAATCCCGCTAGGCGAGGTGTATCGCTCTTTTTTTAGCTCATCTATGGTTTTAAAATACCCCCAAGTCTCGCAAGAAGTGCCTGTAGCGTTTGGAGTATCGCAATTTGCCCTTTGATGATACCCTGCAAAATATCGCCACATTTTAGAATAGCTAATATTAAAATCTAGCTTATGATTTGGAGCGATTTGATATATGGTTTGAAATGCTGTGTAGATAGTATTGTCATATTCCCCTTGCCTTAGCCCATCTTGATGGGAATAATCCGCGCTTGCAGAGACAAATAGCTTATTTCCTATCGCCTTACCAGCGCTTATGCCTACCCCACCGCCAAAAGAGCCTTTTGCCTCATAGCCTAATCCACGAAGCGAAAATCTAGCGTAATCTTTACTAGGTTTTTTGGTAACGATATTTACCACGCCTCCACGCGTGCCACCACCATAGATGACAGAGCCACCTCCGGGGATTATCTCTATGGATTGTATTTCATCTATTGAGATATGGTTAAATGGAGTGGTGCTTGTGCCTCCGTGTCCGCTATTTGGGTTGCCATTATCATTTAGATTGATTGGCACGCGATTGATGAGAATCTTTACCGCACGCGGAGCGTCATAGCCCTGCCCACGAATATCGATATTTTTTGTGCCTTGTGGACCTGCTATGAAACTAATAAATGGCTGTTTTGCTAGGGCGTCTTCTAGATTTGTATAGCCTTTGTTTTGCAAATCCTCTTTGTCAATGATGATGACATTTTTGACTTCTTCTTTTAATGGCAAATCAAATCCCGTAGTCGCGCTAACGCTAACTTTGCCTAAATCCTTTGCTTGCAGATTTGTTGATTCTAAGTCGTTTGATTTTTTTAGTTTATTGTATTGATGGGATTTGTCAAATGCTTGTGGTGTAGAATCTGTTTGCATAGATTCTGTTGATTTCATAGAATCTATATCATTTGTCATATTGAGTGCGTAGCGCGAAATATCTCTATGATTATTTATAAAAGCATTGTTTTGAGCATTTGCCGTGTTGTTTGCAACTTGCATAGAATCCATTGTTGTTTGTGGCAAATGTTTTTGTGTAGAATCTATTTTTGAAGTTGTTGCCTCTTGTGGTAAATATGCTTGCACAAAATCCGTGCGAATAGAATCTATTTTGGCTAGTTTTATGTATTTTTGTTGGTTTATTTTGCTTTCGTCATTGCGAGAATTTGCGCTAGCAAATTCGTGGCAATCTGCCTTGTTTGCATTACTATATAGATTTTGCTTGCGCAACTGCGCCCACTCGCGCTTACGCGCTAAATTGCTACTTTGTAGCTGTGGGCTTGTGCCACGCGTTTTAGATTCTAAAAAATCCAAACCGCTCGCAATGACGGCGGTGGAATCTAAAAATACCCTCCCCCTAACCCCCTCCGCAATGGAGGGGGGACAAGAGGCTTGCAACTCCGCAAGGGAGGGGGAAAGTGTAGAATTATTATTTACAAGGGAGGGGGAAATAACTACATTGTCATATTGAGCGCGTAAGCGCGAAATATCTATATTTGCGTTTTTAGATTTTCTAAAGAAGCTACGCTTTGAGACACTTCGCTTACGCTTAGTCCGACAAAAAATTTCGTCATTGTGAGAATTTACATTGCCATCATTGCGAGAATTTGCGCTAGCAAATTCGTGGCAATCTATTTGATTAAGTTTATTAAAAGAGTATTTTTCACTTTGTAAATATAGATTGCCACGCATTGCATAAAAATGCAATGCTCGCAATGATAATTGAAAGCTAGAAAGATTTAGCGCGGAGTTACTCTCTCTCTCGTTATTAGCCAAAATCGCATTAGCAACTAGACTTTGACTAAGCAGTGTAAAACAAATCGCCAAAATTTTCAGCGAAACATTCGCCCTATTTTTATCTTCTATGTTTGTAGGATTTACGCACATTTTATGCTCCTTTGAGGGATAATTTTTATATCTTATCAAAAGCAGTTTTTATTTTGCTTTGATAAAATGCGGGGGATTATAATACAAAAAAGTAAAAATGCGCGTAATTCTCATAAAAGTCTTAAAATGCTTGTTTTAATAAGAAAATTTTGTTGTTTTATTGTGAGTGTTATTTTGGATTTTGCAAGATTTTACCATATTTGCAAGATTTTGCAAATATGGTAAATGCGCTTTAAAATTGCTAATAAAAAAGATAAAAAAGCGCGTAGATTTTGCTAAAATAAACGCTTGCAACTTACTTGCTAAAATCTACTAAAATCACTTAGGCATAGAATCAACTACAAAAAAGTAACCAAATAAAAAATTAGGATAAAAAATGTCATTTTTCACATTTTCTACATTTTCCACATTTTCCACACAAAAACAAAATCCCACAAAACAAAATCAAAAAATCCATTCAAACAATCCATTCAAAAATCTTGCAAAAAATATCAAAAAATACATTACAAACCACACCAAAAAATACAAAGCAAGACTTCTTGCCCCAAAAAATCTAAACATAAATCAACATTTTTGCAATAATTTTTTTGCTATTTTTGCTTATGCGTTGCCAATATTGCTATGTTTTTTTACCCTAGATTTTGCTAAATGCGCTTCTTTCATCGCGCTAGGGGAGAGGGCAAAATACCAAAATCTAGCGCATTTTGATTATGTAAATCCAAATGCCCCAAAAGGTGGCACGCTAAAATCTTATGCGTTAGGGAGTTTTAGCTCGCTAAATCCTTTTAGTATGGAGGGAGAATCTGCTAGCGGGCTAGAAAATATCTATGACACGCTAATGGCACAAAGTATGGATGAGCCTTATGCGCAATACGCGCTTGTGGCTAGCGATATAGCCGTAGCGCAGGATAATTCAAGCGTGGTTTTTACCATTGACAAAAGGGCGCGATTTAGCGATGGAGTGGCGATAAGTGCGCAAGATGTGGCATTTAGCTTTGAAATGATGATAAGCAGGGCTAGCCCGCTTTATAAGCAGTATTATGCCGATGTCAAAGAAGTCAAAATCTTAGATTCTAGTCGCGTTAAATTTATTTTTAAAACCACGCAAAACAAAGAATTGCCATTGATTTTGGGGCAGTTAAGCATTTTGCCAAAGCATTTTTATGTAAAAAATGGCAAAAATACTTTTGGGGAGGATAATCTGCAAATCCCGCTAGGAAGCGGAGCATATCGCGTGAAATCATATCAAATTGGCAAAAAAATCATTTATGAGCGAAATAAAGATTATTGGGCAAAAGATTTGCCAAGCAGGATAGGGCAGTTTAATTTTGATTCGTTGGTTTATGAATATTATCGCGATGACGCGGTGGCTTTGCAGGCGTTTTTAAGTCATAAGTATGATTGGCGTGTGGAGAGTGCGGCAAAAGTGTGGGCTAGGGGGTATAAAAGTAAGGCATTAGATTCTAAGCAATTTAGCTTAAAAGCGTTTCCACATAGCCTGCCTAGCGGTATGCAGGGGTTTTTTATGAATACACGCAAAGAGGTTTTTGCAAATCCGCTTGTGCGGAGGGCATTTGTGCTTGCGTTTAATTTTGAGTGGAGCAATGTAAATCTTTTTTTCTCGCAATATGAACGCACCACAAGCTATTTTAATCACTCCATTTTTGCTAGCCTGCCATTGCCAAACAGGGCAGAATCTAATCTCATAAAGCAATGCGACACCAAAGGCGAAATATCAAAAAGTAATCTAAAAGATATGTTTAGCAAGCCTTATGTCGTGCCTAGCGTGGATTTTAGAGCGGGCGTTGAGGCGGATTTTAAAAACGATTTGCCAATGGATTTAAAAACGGATTTTGAAGCGCAAAATCAAAATACCCTAGATGAGAAAATCCCACGCCATATTATCCAAGAGAGAGAAAATCTAAAAAAAGCTAAAGATTTGCTATCACAAGCGGGATTTGTGATGAAAAATGGCGTGCTTGTAGATGCTAAAAATGGCAAACCTTTTTCTTTCACGCTTTTGCTTGATAATCCCGCTTTTGAGCGGCTAGCCGTGCGATATGGGCGAAATCTAAAACTGCTTGGCATAAATATGCAAATCCAAAAGATTGATTCTAGTCAATATGCAAATCGCGTGAAAAATTTTGATTATGAAATGATTGTGGGGATTATCGGGCAGAGTCTTTTCCCGGGCAATGAGCAGAGGTATTTTTGGAGCAAGGCAAGTGCGGATATGGCGGGGAGCAAAAATTATAGTGGCGTAAAGCTAGAAGTGGTGGATTGCCTCATAGAGCGCGTGATAGCTGCGCAAAGTAGGGAAGAGCAGATTTTGTCTATTCACGCGCTTGATAGGGTGCTTTTGTGGGGGGATTTTGTCGTGCCACATTATTATTTGCCAAATTTTAGAATCGCTTTTTGGCATAATATCTCAATGCCAAAAAATCACCCACGATATGATTTAAGTCCGCAAATTTGGTGGGCAACCAACAAGGAATCTAAATAAAATCTACTATAAAATCTCATAAAATCTAAGGCAAAATCTAAAATAAGTCATTTTTGATTGTGGTATTTATGGGGATAGTTTGGTAGAGATTTTGCTAATTTTTTAGCGTGCTTTATTTTTTAGATTCTGCGTTGCATTGTGCTTTTTGATATTATGGTATAATCCGCGCTTGTAAAAAATCTACAATAAACGACAAATAAAAGCAAAATGCAAAAAACATAGTTGCAAAATCTAAAAATGGAGAATTTACATGAGCAATATTCAACAAAATCCAAAAAATCAAAAAAAATATGTCGTAGGCATTGTCGGTGCGACAGGGGCAGTGGGCGAAGAGATAGTGCGCGTGCTAGATGAGCTAGATTTTGCTTATGAAAAAATAATCCCTCTTGCTAGCAAAAATAGTGTGGGCAAAAGTATCGAAGTGCGGGGTAAAGAAGTAGCTGTGTTAGAGACTACTGATGAAGTGTTTGGCGAGCAGGGGATTGAAATAGCGTTTTTTTCTGCGGGCGGAAGTGTGAGTGAGAGATATGCACCAAGTGCGGCAAAATCTGGTGCGCTTGTCATTGATAACACGAGCTTTTTTAGGCTTGATAAAAATGTCCCTCTAGTCGTCCCTGAAGTAAATCCTAACGACATAGCAGGATATAAAGCAAAAAATATCATCGCTAATCCAAACTGCTCTACAATCCAAATGGTGCAAGCCCTAGCCCCGCTACATAAGGCTTTTGGCATAGAGCGCGTAGATGTAAGCACCTATCAAGCCGTAAGCGGGGCTGGTAAAAAAGGAATGGAAGAGCTAGTAACTCAAATGCAAAAATTCTTTGCTTTTGAGTTAGATTCTGCTAGTGCTAGTGTGTTTCCGCATAAAATCGCGCTAAATGTAATCCCGCATATTGATGTGTTTATGGAAAATGACTACACAAAAGAAGAGATGAAAATGATAAAAGAAACGCACAAAATTATGCACGCAGATTTTCCTATAAGTGCGACTTGCGTGCGCGTGCCTGTTTTGCGAAGCCATAGCGAGAGTGTGAGTGTGAGATTTGCCAAAGAAGTAAGTGTGCAAGAGGCGAGAGAAGCGCTAAAATCCGCGCAAAATATTGTGCTAATTGATGAGCCAAAAAACGCTATATATCCTATGCCAACAATCGCTACGGATACCAATGAAACTTATGTGGGGCGTGTGAGGGTGGATAATTTTGATAAAAAGATTTTGCATTTTTGGTGTGTAGCTGACCAAATCCGCGTGGGAGCTGCGACAAATGCTGTGCGAATCGCACAAAAATGGTGTGAAATGCAAATGGCAAAAAATATGAATATGTAATTAAAATTTATCAATCACAATCAGCATAAAAATCTAAAAACTTACAAACTATGCCAGTTCGTTTGTCGTGCATATTTTTAGATTTTGGTATAATTTCATTTCCATTATTTTCATTGGTTTGGTGGTGGCTGCTCTTGTGAAAAACTCACAGGGGAGGAAAGTCCGAGCTACAAAGACAGGATTCCATTTAACAAATGGCTAGGGTAACCTAAGGGAAAGTGCAACAGAAAATAACCGCTCATTTTATGTTTGTCTTTTTGGCTTATTTTGTAAGCGATACTTTTTGCAAAATTTGATATGTTTGTGATTAAGATTTTGCAAATGTTGTGCGAAGTATTTTTGAGATAAAATCGTGGTTTTGAAGCGCGAAGCGAGGGAGTTACCTAAATGGTAATGACCAAAGCTAAGCGCGCACAATCCACGATTTTAGCCAAAAAGACAAGCACAAAATGAGTAAGGGTGAAAAGGTGGGGTAAGAGCCTACCGATTGCTAAGCAATTAGCAATGCCGTGCAAACCCAATCCGTAGCAAAAAGGGCGTGGTAAATGTCTTAGATTTTGCCCTTTGCTTGAGACGCGTTGTGAAATGCGCCCCAGATAAATAGCCACCCTCGACAGAACTCGGCTTATACCAAGCCAATGATTTAATGCTTTTTACTTCGCACTTTTTTTCTAAGCTAAATGATTTTATTTGCGTGTTTTTATCGTGTTTTTACAATGTTTGTTTTGATATTGACTTTGATGAGTTATTATTGCAAGCGATTATTAAAATGTATCTTAAACTACAAAATATTTGAGATTATTACACAGGGTAAAAAAATGCAACAGCTCAAAAAAGCACGCATTGCTATTTTTTGCATTATTATTAGCATAGTGGCGATAATAATTGCGTGTTATTATTTTATGTATCTTGCAAAGTCGCCTTTTTATGAGATTTTGGAAGTCGCCAAAGATGAAAAGCTAGATATAGAAGTGTGCTATTTTGACAATCGCACTAACCCTCTTAATCCTGCAAAAGCAAATATATTAGATAGTATTTATGAATATTGTAATGACACAAAAAAAGAACCAAACACAAAAACGCACCACCATAAAATCCCTTATAAAACCTACAAATCCGCGCTTCAAAAAGCCAACATACCAAAATCAATCCCTACCAAAAATGCAAAACCACTAGCAAGCAATAAAGAAACAATTAGGCTTTCTAATGCCGTAGCGGTGTTTTTTAGCAAAGATTCTACTCCAATGTATGAGGTGCGACTAGGCGTATGCCCTAAAATCAATGGGCAAAACTACGAATATGATGAGGATTTCTACGCATTATTAGAATCTATCGCTTCCATACAAGAGCCACAAAGAGCAAAAAGAATCCTAACGCATAAAAAATTAGATTCAACATACAGAGTGCTGCACATTAAGGGCATATCCTGTGTGGATTCTTATGCGACTTATAGCGAGCAATACTGTGCACGCGATAAGCAAAAACAAACCGCTGAAATGATATATTATGATTGCTTAGATTTCACAGACATAGACAAAGAGCAATGCAAAATAAAAAGAGACAAAGACATAGAATTTGCCAATAAAAAATCTTATAAAAACGCGCAGGGCGAATGTCTTTTATCGCTTGATTAGAATTTCTATCTTTTAAGGAAAAAATAATGCAAAGAAAATCTTATATTATTGCTTTATGTATGCTTGTCTGTGTAGCTATCTTTTTTGTTTGCTACTATTTTATTTATCTTGCAAAATTACCTTTTTATACTATTTTGCAAGAAGCGCAAGAAAAAAAACTAGATATGGAAGTGTGTTATTTTATGTATGCGAAGCATAATTTTGCTGAGATAAAAGATTTATATGCGTATTGTAATTCTAGCAAGCCACAAGCTAATCTTAAGCACTACCACCACAAAATCTATTATGAGACTTACAAAAACACGCTACAAAACGCGCTAAAAAATAGCAACTCAAAAATCCCTGCAAATCTTACAAAACCATTAGACATAAAAGCAGATACTTTTAGCGAAGTTTATGGAACCGTAGCGGTGTTTTTTAGCAAAGATTCTACTCCAATGTATGAGGTGCGACTAGGCGTATGCCCTAAAATCAACGGGCAAAACTACGAATATGATGAGGATTTTTACGCGTTATTAGAATCTATCGCTTCCATACAATAGCCACAAAGAGCAAAAAGAATCCTAACAAACAAACAATCAAATTATTTGCATTATGCGACATATCATATTGATAAAATGTCGTGCCAAGATTCTTATATGCTAGCAAAAGAAGTGTATTTTTCCCGTGATAGACAGCTTGAATCTATCGAAAAAAATTACTATGAATGTTTGGATTTTTCTACTAGAAGTGAGGCAGAGTGCATAGCAATGAAAAAAGAAAAGCTATGGTTTTTAGAAAATGAATTTAATGAGGGCAAAGAGAGGGCATACTTTTTTGGGGAATGATAAAAACGCCAATCTTGCATTTTTTTGTCATATTTTGCCATAGACAGCTTTATCAAAAAAGCGCAAAAAAATCTTAACAACATAGCTTAATGAATATATGTTTCAAAGCTCTCAAAATAGATTTTGCTAGCCTTGTCTAAATCGATATTTATGTCAGCTATGCGGATTTTTGCCCCCTCTTTGCCGTTTTTGCCTACCTTACCTATTTTTCCTACCTTGCCTATTTCGCAAAGTGGCAGGGTTAGTTTTTTTGCTAGATTTTGCAAAAGTGGGATTTGACTAGGGCAAACCTCCACCACCGCGCAGCTTTGCGTCTCGGCAAAAAGCCATTTACTAAAATCTAGTTTATCAACCTCAAAATCGCCTAACGCATTAGAATCTAACTCGCTAGATTTTGCAAAATTTGCTTTTAAATCCGCCCCAAAAGCTACTTTAAGATTTTGTGCAATATCCTTAGATTCCATAGCTTCTATACCCCTGCCTCCAAGTATTGCCATTTTTGCTAGGGCGAGTGCTAGTCCGCCTTTGCCGATAGATTTCGCGCTTAGGATTTGTCCTTGTTGGATTCCCTCGTATAAAAACTCCCACAATGCTTTTTCTTTTTTTAAGTCAATATAAACTCTGCCGTTTAGATTTTTGCCTAATATTTTTTGTGCCACACTTGCGCTAAATCCGCTCATATCACAGATATTTCCCACAAGCAAAAGAGCATTTCCATCACGCTTTAATGCAGAATCTATAATCAATTCTGCATTATGGCTAATGCCTACGCTTACAATGGTTGGCGTAGGATAAATATCAATATTTTCACTTTGATTATAAAGCGAGACATTTCCGCTTACCACAGGCGTGCTTAGCTCTTTGCACGCTTGTTTTATGCCCTCGCACACTTGCTTAAACTGCCACATTACTTCGGGGTTTTGCGGATTGCCAAAGTTTAGGCAGTCGCTTATGGCAAGCGGTTTTGCACCTCTTGTGGCTAGTTTTCTACCTGCTAGAGCTACGGCGATTTTGCCACCTTCTAGCGGATTTAGATAGCATAGGCTCGGTGCGCAATATATACTAATCGCTAGCCCCACACCATTTTCTTTTACGCGCACTACGCTAGCATCTAGCTTGCCACTAGGCAAAATCGTATTTGTCTGCACGGTGCTATCATATTGGCTATATATCCATTTTTTATCGCAAATATCGATATGCCCTAAAATCTCGCAAAAAAGTTCATTATTAGATTTTGTATTTAGATTTTGCAAAAAGCTAGAATCTAGCGTGCAAACGCTATCTAAATAGCTTGGTTTTTTCACTTCGCGCTTTAGCACGGGAGAGGCTTTGCTTAGCGGTGAAATAGGGATTTGCCCCACGCACTCTCCCTCCCAAAATAGCTCCATAATCCCACTATTTGTAACCTCGCCGATAACCGCGCAATCTAACTCCCATTTTTTAAATATTTCTTTGATTTCGCTCTCTTTGCCTTTTTTTGCGCATATTAGCATTCGCTCTTGGCTCTCACTTAGCATTAGTTCATACGAATTCATTCCTGCTTCGCGCATAGGCACTTTGTCTAGCTCTAGTCGCATACCGCTACCACTTCGCCCAGCCATCTCAAAGCTAGAGCTTGTAAGCCCTGCTGCACCCATATCTTGGATACCTATGATTAAATCGCGCTCAAATAATTCCAAACACGCTTCAAGCAATAGCTTTTCAGTGAAAGGGTCGCCTACTTGCACTGTGGGGCGCAAAGAAGCAGAATCCTCTCTAAAACTATCACTACTCATCACCGCTCCACCTAGCCCATCTCGCCCTGTTTTTGAGCCTACATAGATTACGGGATTGCCCACGCCCTCTGCTTTTGCGTAGAAAATCTCATCTTTTTTTGCGATTCCCAAACAAAACGCATTTACTAAAATATTGCCATTATAGCAGGGCTCAAAGCTAGTCTCGCCCCCGATAGTAGGCACTCCCATACAATTACCATACCCGCCGATTCCCTCCACCACGCCACGAAGCAAGTATTTATGCTTTTTGCCTACTTTGTCATCTCGCCATATTTCGCCAAAGCGGATAGAATCAAGGCTCGCCACAGGTCGCGCTCCCATCGTAAAAATATCTCGCATTATCCCGCCTACGCCTGTGGCAGCACCTGCGTTTGGCTCGATAAAACTTGGGTGATTGTGTGATTCTACTTTAAATACCGCTACCATTCCTTTGCCAATGTCGATTACCCCTGCATTTTCGCCCGGTCCTTGGACTACATAATCCGCGCTTGTGGGGAATCCATTTAAATAGATTTTGCTAGATTTATAGCTGCAATGCTCGCTCCACATCGCGCTAAAAATCCCTAACTCTACGAGGTTTGGCTCTCGCCCTAAAATCGCTAAAATCTGTTTATAATCATCATTGCTAAGTTTGTGGCTACTAAGGGCAAAATCCATATCGTTTATGCGAAAATCGTGGGCGGTTTTTTTGTTTGTAGTGTTTGACATTTGAAGTCCTTAAAATCAAAAATAAGATAGAGGCAAAATCAAAAAAGCGATTATAACAAAATCAAGTATATGAGCATTTGTGCTAAATTTTTGTCGCTACTTTTTGTAAGGAACGGCTTTTGCTAGATTTTGCTAACAAAGTAGGGAAAACACTTGAAGCGCAAGAAAAAAATGCTTGTTTTAAAAACGCTTTTTTCAAAACGCTTGAAAAAGGCTATTAAAACACCAAAAGTAGATTCCCTAAATAACGCAAATGGAGCGCGAAATGAAAAGGATTTTGTTATTACAGATACTTGCTTTGCTAGGTGTTTTTTTGCTAGGCTATGCAGATGATAGCACACAGGAGCAAAATGGGCGTTTTACTTACGGGCTTGATAGGGATTTGAGCGAAGATGAGCTAGCGCAGATGGGCTCACAATATGATGATAGAGATTTGCCACCTCCTTCGCAAAATCCAGCACTAAGTAGCAATGGCGCACAAGTTGGAAATGACGCAAATAATCAAGCAAATTCTAATGGCAATCAAGAGCCACAGCAAGCAAACTTATTGCCTCATCAATATCCTTCAGCTGATAGGCTCACTTCGCCAGATGTCCCCACAGCACAGCTAAAAGCGGGCATAGAGTTTGCTAAAAATGGCGATTTTCAAAACGCTTATGATTCATTTAAAAAATCCTGCAAAGGCGGGAATCCTAGCGGGTGCTTTGCCATAGGCACGATGTATGCCACAGGGAAAGGCGTAGATACCAATATCCGCAGGGCAAAAAAATACTATGAAATGGGTTGCTCTGCAGGAGACCCCACTTCTTGCACAAATCTAGCAATGCTATATAACGATGACAAAGGCGCGACAAAAGATGATAAAGAGCTAGCCGCGCAGTATTATATGAGTGCGTGTGAGGGAGGGGACTCCATCGCGTGCAATAATTTGGGTTTTATGTATGCAAATGGCGATGGATTGGCAAAAGATTTTTTTAGCGCGATTAAATATTATAAACTTGCTTGTGAGGGCGGGAGCAATCTAGGTTGCTACAATCTAGGGCTATTAAGCAATACCAAAAATATCTATGGCAAAAACAAAACCGAACTAAGTCAAGCGGATTTAAACTACGCTGCGTGCAATGCAGGCGATATTGTCGGGTGCAGTAATCTAGGGTGGATGTATGCAAATGGCACAGATGATGTCCCGCTAAGCTATGCGTATGCGGCAAAATATTTTAAAAGAGCGTGCGAGGCTAGAGATGTAAAATCTTGTAGCAATTTAGGCGTGCTATACCAAAAAGGACTAGGCGTAGTGCAAGATACCAAATACGCGCTAGATTTATATACTTATGCGTGCAATGCAGGGCTACAACAAGCGTGTGATAATTACCGAATTTTTAAAGAGGATTTGCATATCAATCCAAAGCCTAGCTACAATATCAAACCTCGTCCAAACAAACAGCGACAATCATCAAATTATAAACGATAGATTTTGGTTGCAAATGCGGGGTTTGCAAAACAAGTTTGCTACAAAATTTGCTACAAAAATTTGTAGGGATTTTTGTGGCTTTTTGTGATAGCGTTTTAAAGTAGATTTTATGATTTTATAATGCAGCATTGCACAGGCAGAGGCAAAAAAGCACTTTTAAGTTAGAATCTTTGCAGACTTCTATCGCCTCGCCAAAGCTAGTCCCTGTGGTGATAATATCATCTACGATGATTGTCGCGCTAGATTTTGGATTTTGTTTTTTAATAAAGCGTCTAAAATCTAGCGCGAAATAATTTAGCGCGTTAAAAATAGATTTTGCAAAATCGTTTTTGATAAAATCATTTTTTGCAAAATCTAATTTTGTTTTTTTTGCAATGTTTTGTAGCAAATTTGCATTATCACTCAAATCTAGCTTAGATTTTATGCTATGTTTTTTTAGGATTTTATCGCTTAGTCTTAGCCCGCGTTTGTTTGCTTGGCGAAAGGCTAGACTTTTGCCCGCATAGCTTACTTGGTTTGTGGCTTTTAGCTCGCCATAGATTGGTTTTATATTGCAAGATTTTGTTGTCTTACTAGATTTTTTATGTGCGTTTTTGCCTGCGCGGGCAAATTCTCTCACAAGCACGCCCGTGTGCGAATAAAAGCTACGCACGCAATCATCAATCCCTATGAGATTGATTTTATCAAAATGGCTAGCAAAATCCGCACTCGCCCTCCCCATCGCGCCAAAAAAATATTCCCCCGCGATTTTCCCTAGCGCGCTATAAATTTTAGAGCCTATCGCATAATATTTTGATTTTAACAAAAAATCAATATCGCTATATGCAAAAAAGCAATACACGCGAATGCCCTTAACTTCGCGCACGCTAGGATAAAGTGGGATAGAATCTAAGCAATTTTCACACAAAGTGGCTAAGCAAAATTTCGAGCAAATAAGACATTTCATTGCAAAATCTACCCTTCAAATCTATCCTAAAATTTACTCTTAAAATCTATCTAAAATCTGCAAAATCGCGCTATCTAAAAATCAACACTTTATTACAAAATATACCCAAAAATTTATCCAAAAAATTATTTGGATTTCACATTAGATTTTAGCTTAGAATCCATTTTAGAATCCATTTTAAAATCTAGCGCGTTGTGGATATGGGTAATAATTTCTTGGCTAATTTCTTCTTGCTTTTTATCAGCGTCAATGACTACACATTGTTTAGCGATTTTTCTACCAAAATGCAAAATCCGCGACTGAATTGCCATAAGATACGCGCTTCCACGATTTTCGATAGAATCTTTTTGTTTGTTTTGCAGTCGTTTGTTTAGCTCTTCTGCGCTGATTTTAAAAGCAAAGCAAATATCAGGGACAATGCCATTTGTGCAGGCTAGATTCATCATTTCTGCGTCTTTATGTTTGCTATAAGCGATTCCAGAGATTAGGCTTCTATCGGCGATGATTAGGGAATGTAAGTTTGGCTTTATGACTTTTGAGAAATGCTCTGCCCTATCTGCTAAAAATAAAAAAAATTCCGCTTCCTCGCTAAAAGCGTAGTTTTGGATAAAATCTTGGGCTTTTTCTTTGGCGATTAGGCATTGTGGCGTTACGCACGGGCTATGCAGGGCATTATCTTGGCTATGATTTTGTAGTATCATTTCGCGCAAAGTTGCGCCTAGCGCACTTCCCCCGGGCTCTTTGGTAAAAATCGCGTTTGGAAATGCCTCTTTTAGCGCGTTTATTTGAGTGGATTTTCCACAAGTATCGATTCCTTCTAGCACGATATACATTTTTTTCCTTTCATTATGTGTGGATTTTGCGTGTTTTTTGTGGATTTTGCGTTACTAGATTTTGCCTACATTTTTAAGCACATTTTTTGATTGTCCGCGTCAAAATCTTTAAGCGCAGGGGATTTTTTGGGCTATGTAGCCAAATACAGATTTTGGCACAAGATGAGAGATTTTGCCATTATGCTCCAAAATATTTCGCACAATCGAGGAGCTAATAAACGCATTTTGCAATGTCGGCATAAAATAAATCGTATCTAGGCTAGGGTTTAGCGAAGTGTTTGTATAGCCCATTTGTAGTTCGTATTCAAAATCGCTCACCACGCGCAAACCACGGATAAGAATCCGCGCATTATGACTGCTAGCAAAATCTGCCAAAAGCCCACCAAAATCCAAGCATTCCACATTGCTAAAATCTTTTGTGGCAAGATTTGCCATTTCTAGTCGCTCTTGCAGGCTAAAAAGAGGTGCTTTAGAAGCGGAATGTGCCACTGCTAAAATCACCCTCTCAAAGATTTCGCAACTTCGCTTGATAATGTCTAAATGTCCATTTGTCAGCGGGTCAAAAGTCCCCGGATAAATGCCTATTTTGTTGCTACTCATTTGTGTCCTTATGTGTGTTTTTTAAAATTTATCTTGCTTAAACGCATTAAAATGGTTTGCATTATGTGCATTTTATGCGTAGGTTGCTATCTTTGGTTACAAATCTTTATATGTATTATTATCTCGTTTTGTGATTTTGACTACTTCGATGATTTTACATTCTTTATTTTGGATTATGCCAATAATGCGATACTCTCCAATCCTCCAACGATAATGATTTTCGCCAAAACCCTTTAAATGCTTCGCATTTGGGAGTTTGCAAGGGTTATTGTTTTGTGATAGTGTGTTTTTTAAAAATAAAACGATTTTGGCGTGCTCTCGTGGCGTTGATTTTTCTAATTTTGTCAAAAATTTAACAACAGATTTTTTAAGGATTATTTTATAGTTCATCGTCATAGTTTCTATTTATGTCATCTTTAAGTTCTTTTTCAAACTTTGCTTGCTCTTTACTTGATAGGGAGTTAAAATATACCTCTGCTTTTTCTACTAGATTAGAATCTTTTAGGCTTATAAAATCATTTTTTGACACATTAAGCGTATTTAGGCTATCTTTAATTTTATCTGTCAAAAAATCAATCAGCGCATTTGCGTCATTTGCTTGAGTTTGAAATTTTGCACGCTTTTTTTTGGCACTTTCAAGCGAATTAAATAATTGCTTTTGTGTCATATTTGCGTATTTTGCGTAGTTAATCGTGTTTGTCATTGCGACACTCCTTTTAAAATTTGTTGATTATAGCACATTTGGCATTTTTTATTTAAGGAAAACTTGATAAAAACTTCGCAAAAAATCACGCATAAAAATCAAAAAAATTCTATAATGTTAGATTTTAGATTTTGCAAAATCTTGCAAATTTTTAGAAGTTTTTATAAAAGTTGGATTTTGCAAGATTTTAGATTTTAGCAAAAAGGACGCAAATGAAACAAGACAAAGCAGGGCAATGTATATTAGGTGCATTAAGCGATTTTAACGCGCTAAAAGATAATATTTTGCAAAGTTTTTATGATAGGGATTTTGCCACTACGATAATGCTAACCGACAAACTAGAATCAATGCTAGATATTTTGGGGGAGGATTTGTGCGAGCAAGAATGCTTTGGGCTCGTGGCAAATGCAGTGGCAAATGCCGCACTTGAAGTGATAAAAGCCACAAACGCACAAGCGCAAAGTAAAATCACAAAACAGGCGATAAAATATGCAAAAATCGCAAAACAAGCACAAGCAAGAGAGACAAAAGCACAAAATCAAATGCAATTTTTTGATTGGAAATTGGCATTAGCCTATGCGAGTAATGGCGATATTAACGAAGCAAAAGAGATATTAACCACACTTGCTAAGCCGTATTTGTCAAACACTTATGCGGATTTTAGCGATGAGGCAAGTATCGCTTACGGGGGGGGGGGGGCGATAATAGCAAAAATAATAGCGAGATAATATCTAGCCCCACACAAGCTATTAAAACAAAAACTTGCAAAACAAAATCTAATAAAATAAAATCCAATCCCTCAAAATCTAGCAACACAAAAACCCAAACTCCACAACTTACGCAAACTTTACAAACTCCCCCAAATCCCCAAACTTCGCAAAATCCTAAAAATATCCCGCCATATTTTGCCCAAAATGTCCTTTGTGCATTAGCAGAAATCCACACATTTTTAGGCGAGCTAGACAAAGCAGAGGCGATTTATCGCACGATTTTGCATAGTGAATATTTGCTAAATATTATCGGGGATTTTGCCACTGATATTTGGACGCTAGATGGTAGGATAAACCAAAAAAATATGCGTCCTATTGAGAGTTTTTGGCGATTGTATGAAAAGATTAGCGAGCAAAAAAGTTTAGATATTTTTTATGAGATTTTAGAAACGCTACAAATGATTTTGCAAAATCTAAAATCCACAAATACACAAATCCCCTATATATACCCGCATTTACACAAAAAAAACAGCGAACAGCCATTATTTGATAGGCTTAGCCCAAATCCCAAAACCATCGGCAAAAATGACGCAAAAATCTATCAAATCCAAAACTATATTGATTGTATGATTTTGCCCGGAATCGCGTTTTATCTCCACTCGCTTTATAGAGACAAAGAATCCCTAAATCTCTATAAAGAGCTAGAATCCAAAAACACGCATAACAGCGATTTTTGGAGCTTTTTTGGCGATACTTTGTGGCACAATAGATTTTACCAAGATGCTTATAATGCCTTTATGAAAAGCAATGCCATAAGCCAAAATCCAAACGCGCTTTTTAGCTGCTCTAAGATGCTTTTGCAACTGCTAGATGATGAGGAAATGTATATGGAGGGTTTGGCGTTATATGAAAATCGCCTAGCCCTAATCCGTGATGATAGAAAAGATTTGGTTTTTTCTATGCCGCATTACAAAGCCCTTTGCAACGCCTTGAAAGCTGATGAAAACGCTTTGAGGGACAAAGTCATATTTGTCATAAGCGAGCAGGGCTATGGCGATACGATAATGTTTTCCCCAGCACTTGCTAAGCTATGTCAAATCGCAAAAAAAGTGCTTTTTATGCCACAAAGTAGTTTATTTCGCCTTTTTGACTACGCGCTAGAATCCATAAAAGCAAAAGAGCCAAATAGCGTGTTTAAAAATCTACATATCATAGGAAGCCTCCCAAAAGATACCATCTATGACAATAAAGATGGCAAATATGAGCAAAAAGAGCTTGAGTTTCAAAAGCAAAGTGCGAGGCTAGAATATGGGTTTGACTATGTCGCTCCGATATGCTCTCTGCCATACTTGCTAAAAATGTCGCTAGATGAATGGATAGCCTTTCCTCGCCCGCTTTTGCCTATAAAGCGCGAGACTAAAAATCAAGCAAAAAACCCTCCCAAAATCGCTATTTTTTGGCATACAAATTCTAGCGGGAATTACGAGCGATTTAAGCGCGACTGCCCACTAGAAATCATCACAAATGCCTTTATAAATAGCCCATATAGCCTTGTGTCCTTTCAAGTGCGAGAAAAAGTGAATGGAAAATTAGAGGATTTTATCGTGCCTACTTTTATGCAAAATCGCGGAGAAAATCTAAAAGATTGGCAGGATACTTTTGAGAGCTTAAGCGATATTGATATGATTATTAGCATAGATTCTGCATTGGCACATTTAGGGCTTAGCATAGGGATACCCACGCTTGTGCTTTTGCCTTTGAAGTTTGATTGGCGGTGGGGCAATATAGAGTATCCAAAATCCCCTTTTTATCCGCACGCGCATTTGGTTGTTTTTGATAGCAATCCACACGATAGCAAGATGCTAAAACGAAACAAATCCACAAGCCACAAAATCCGCAAAATCGCCGATGAGATTTTGTCATAAGCTTAAAGTGTCATATTTAAGGTTTTGTGCGTAGTTTTTTTGCGCAAAACAAATTTGCGCAAAACAAACCAAAACATATCGCATCAAAAACAAAAAACACTTGCCATACTAAGCAAAACACATAGAGCGAAGCACAACTTCTTTATAAAATCTAAACAAAAACAAGTATAGATATTTCGCGCTTATGCGCTCAATATGACAAAAATGGTAAGTCTACAATGACAAAGAAACTTATGTCATTGTAGGCAAGGATTCTACCACTGCATCATTGCGAGCCCTGCATTTTATCAAAAATGCAGGGCGTGGCAATGCTAGTTAAGCGTGGCAATCCATAAAAAAATCACAAAAACACAATCAATTCTCCACAAAAACCAACTTGCAGTTTTTCTTACAATGTCAAAAAACATTGCCACCATAAAAAATATCCCTACCATATTTTTCACAATTTTTTGCCAAAATCCACTATTTTTGACATTTTTTGCTAGATTTTAACTCTATTTTTTATATTTTCTTTCACATTTCTTTTCATATTTCCATCAAAATCCACCATTTTCCATATTTCGCAACAAAACCCACCATATTTTACATTTTCACTAAACCCCACCACATTTTTTTTATTTTTTTGATTTTTATTTACATTCCCTTACATTCCATTACATTGCCTCCAAAATCTCTCCAAAAATTTTCCCCCCAAAATTCCCTCCAAAAATCCCCCCATTTCCCCCCATTTTTCGTGTCGTTTTTTTTTTTTTTGTTTTTTTGCGTTTTTTTACTATGTTTTTTAAATATTTAAGGATTGTTTAAGAAATATTTAACTAACATTTA